>JAUSIO010000042.1 GCA_030647845.1 bacterium | reverse complement strand
GCAGATTGGCACGTTGACTGAACAGGTGGGAACCTTGACTAAGGTGGTGGAATCAAACTCTCAAAAACTTGACGTTCTAACAACAGATGTAGAAAATCTTGCAGCAATGACCGCGAAGGGTTTTGCTGAACTTACGAGCTATGTTGACGGGCGTTTTGATGTGGTTGAGGAAAAACTAGGTACGTTAGAAGTGGATGTTGAGGACACAAACAAAAGAATTACCGAGTTTGTCACCCCCGAAATCGAACGCCATGGACTCCGCATCAAAACACTGGAGCAAGCCGCACTCCCAAATTGAAGTTCTTAGAAAAGGTCAAAAAAGCCCAAATTTTATTAGCGGATGTGCTTGTAGCCGGTGTATGCCATAAACAGCGCAAATAGACCAGCTATCCACGACAATAAGACCGGAACCTCCCAACCCGCAAGGTTGAACGGCAACCCGTATGCGGCGCGATACAAGTGTACAACACCCCCTATGCTAAAGACGACCGTGGCAACATGCATAAACGTTTTATGATTCATACCTAGAGTGTAGCGCTCCCCAAACTTCGTGCAATGTCGCCCTGTGCATAAATCTGCTATACTTGCCTGGACATACCCTACCCCTCGCGTGATGCGTGGGGCAATGTTATTGTATATGGAAGATAAAATCACAATAAAGGGGGCAAAAACACATAATTTGAAAAATGTGTCTCTGTCTATCCCGCGTAATAAGCTGATTGTGTTTACCGGCCTCTCGGGCTCGGGTAAGTCGTCGTTGGCGTTTGACACTATCTTTGCCGAAGGACAGCGGAGGTATATCGAAAGTCTCTCTGCCTACGCGCGGCAGTTTTTGCGCCAGATGCAAAAGCCCGATGTCGAAGAAATCACAGGCCTCTCGCCGGCAATATCAATCGACCAAAAATCGCGCTCCAACAACCCGCGCTCCACCGTGGCAACGATTACCGAAATTTACGACTATATGCGCATTTTGTTTGCGCGCGTTGGCAAACCGCACTGTTTGGTCTGCGGGCGCGAAATCCGCAAACACAGCAACGAAGAGATAATACAGAGCATTATCGAGGGTGTCGCAAAACATACACCGAAGAAAACACGCAAAGTGATGGGCGTTGAGATTGCCGACGATACTATCAAAATTTTCTCACCGGTTGTGGTTGGTCGCAAAGGAGAATATTATCAACTGCTCTACGACTTACTCGGTAAGGGATTCGAAAAAGCAAAAATAGACGGCACACTGGTGAGTTTGCGTGAGTCGGTAGTATTGGCACGCCACAAAAAACACAGCATTTCGGTGTTGGTGGACGAGATACTCGTCAGTGATTTTACCAATTCCAAAAACGTTGCCGTTGAAAGGTTGTCCGAGGCGGTCGAGCGTGCGCTCCAAGAGTCGGAGGGTTTGGTCGAGGTTGAAGATACAAGTGGCACACGCTTGGTCTCAGCGAAATTCATGTGCGCGTATGACGGGTTCTCATTCCCCGAGGTAGAGCCCCGGCTCTTCTCGTTTAACTCTCCCTATGGCGCATGCCCGGCATGTAACGGCCTTGGCACCAAACATTTTTGGAGCGGAGAGCCGTGCCCCGTGTGCATCGGCCGCCGCCTACGCCCTGAGGCGTTACACGTTTACTTGGGCGCAGGGAAGTCGACTTCGGAAGCGTCCCCTCGCAGACCTGCAGCTGGAGAAGGCGAGCTTCCCAAGTCCAAGGACGCAAAAAACATCGTAGAATTAACCTCTCTTTCTATAAAAAACGCACACGACTTTTTCCAAGCGCTCGAGCTTTCTAAAAAAGACCAAGAGATTTCTAAGACAGTAATCAAAGAGATCACTGCGCGGCTCAAATTTATGCTCGATGTTGGTTTGGACTATCTGACCTTGGAGCGTCGCGCGAACACCTTGAGCGGCGGCGAGGCACAACGCATCCGCCTTGCCTCGCAGCTTGGCTCCGGCTTGGTCGGTGCACTCTATGTGCTCGATGAGCCGACCATCGGCTTACATCAGCGCGACAACGAGCGACTCATTAGAACGCTCATCAATCTGCGGGACTTAGGCAACACGATTATCGTGGTCGAGCACGACGAGGACACCATTTACTCGGGCGACTATTTGGTCGACATCGGGCCGGGTGCCGGCGTACACGGTGGCGAAATTGTGGTGGCGGGAGAGCTCGACAAATTGCTGACTGCAAAAAAGAACGAAAGCGGCTCGCTCACGCTTGCGTACCTGCGCGGTGAGAAGGAGATTGCCGTGCCCGAGAGCCGGCGCGAAAAAAACAAAGGCATGCTCAAAATCCGAGGTGGTCGCGCGTTTAATATTAAAAATCTATCGGTCGATATGCCACTGGGCAAGACGGTGGCAATTACTGGCGTCTCTGGCTCGGGCAAATCAACGTTCCTCTACCAAATTCTGTACGAAAATCTGCGCGCACGGTTTGACAAACGCTACCGCAGTAACAAGGTCTACAATGCTAGCGTGTTCGACGGGACCGAGCATCTTGCTCGTGCGATACTTATCGACCAGAGCCCGATTGGCCGCACGCCGCGTAGCAACCCTGCCACCTACACGGGCGCGTTTACGTTTATCCGCGACCTGTTTGCGACAACAGGTGAGGCACGCGCACGAGGGTGGAGTGCCTCGCGCTTCTCGTTTAACGTTCCACAAACCCGCAGTGGTGGCCGGTGCGAGGCGTGCGAGGGCAATGGCACCATTGCGGTTGAGATGCACTTTTTGCCAACGGTGTATGTGACTTGCGACATCTGCAATGGAAAACGATTTATGAAAGAGACCTTGGAAATTAAAATCAAAGGTAATAAGCCCCGACGCCAAGGGGTCGGGGTCCCGACTGAAACGTCGGGAAAAAATATCTACGATGTGCTCTCGATGACAGTGGAGGAAGCGATTGCATTTTTTAACGACATCCCGGCGATTTACGACCGACTTAAAACGCTCGACGAAGTGGGCTTGGGATATTTGCAACTTGGGCAGAGTGCCACGACACTCTCTGGCGGCGAGGCACAGCGGGTTAAAATCAGCAGTGAGTTGTACCGGCCGCACCTGCAAAAAACAATCTATCTTTTAGACGAGCCAACGGTCGGCTTGCATTACGAAGATGTGCAAAAATTGATTGATATATTAAACCGTTTGGTGTCGGCAGGAAACAGTGTGGTGTTGATTGAGCACAATATGGATATCATTAAAAGTGCCGACTATATTTTGGATTTTGGGCCCGAGGGTGGTGAGGGCGGTGGCACACTGGTCGCATATGGTACACCCGAGGATGTCGCTAACAACAAACACTCCCACACGGGCAAGTACCTCAAGCGCGTGCTAAAGGGGAAATAATTATCCACTTGTGTTGTTTTTGCGGGTCTGATGACGAAGTATCGGTCGAGCGCTGGGTTAAACAGTACCGCGTAGACCGGGGGCTGCCAAACTCGGTCATCTCGCACTATTACCACCAACGCTTCAAGCCACCGCAAGAACTGCAACGCGCATAGCCCGTTTTACCACGGGCATTTCTTTTTTTGTCGCAGTACGTTAGCATCCCGGTATGACGCTGTCAGAGTTTAAGCCCCGACGCCCACAAGGGGTCGGGGTCCCGACCGAAGCGTCGGGAAAGAAAGTAAATTTTAATCGGATTCCGGACATGCCGGGTGTGTATTTCTTTTTAGATAAACGTAAGAAGGTGCTCTATATCGGCAAGGCAACTTCGCTACGCAGCCGAGTGCGGAGTTATTTTGCAAGTGATATCGGTAATGCACGCGGGCCACTGATTACCGCAATGATAGAAAAAGCTCAGTCAGTCGACTGGCGCGAGACCGACTCGGTTTTGGAAGCGTTGATTTTGGAAGCGAACCTCATCCGCACCCACAAGCCGCCGCACAACATCGAGCTCAAAGATGACAAAAGTTTTAATTATGTAATAATTACCAAAGAAGATTTTCCGCGCATCTTGGTGGTGCGGGGAAAAGAATTGGAAAGCCGCAACAAAAGCAAGTTCTCGGGGACGCAGAAATCTTTTGCTAAAGATTTCTTAACT
Source organism: bacterium (assembly GCA_030647845.1). GTDB lineage: Bacteria > Patescibacteriota > Minisyncoccia > Phycocordibacterales > SBAW01 > GWA1-54-10. Next base: position 8,706 of record JAUSIO010000042.1, on the reverse strand, counting down.
ACGGCGCCGTCGCGCCTCCGTACATCCCCTCAAACTTCTTTTGTTGTGGCCTATACGTTTGGTCCATTTCCGCACAGTGGCCAGCTCAAAGAGGCGATGCGGATAATCCGCAAAATTTTCCCCTACCGTGATACGTGCACCTCGTGCCAAAATACAAAGGACTGTCCTTTGTATAACAAAGGACAGTCCTTTGTAAGATGTAAACCGTGTTTTAACCGCCATATTGGGTTATGCCCGGGCGTGTGCTCGGGAGAAATTTCCAAAACCGAGTATCGCAAAATCGTGCGCCGCATTGTGTTGTTCTTTCGAGGCAAGAAAAAAGAATTGCTCAAAAATTTGGAGCGCGGTATGCGCTCGGCTGCAAAGCAAGAAAAGTTTGAAGAAGCGGCAACACTTCTCAAACAAGTGTTTGCCTTACAACACATACAAGACGTGTCGCTTATAAAAGACGAGTACAGGAGCACCTCGACTGCGCTCGGGGCGACTCGCGAGGCGCGAGTCGAAGCCTATGACGTTGCACATTTGGGTGGCAGTGCAGCGGTTGGCGTGATGGTTGTAGTAGCAAACGGCGAGGCGCAAAAAAACGACTATCGTGTGTTTACAATCCGTAATGCAAAAGCAGGAGACGATGTCGGCGCATTGCGCGAAATTCTCTCACGCCGGCTGTGGCACGAGGAGTGGCCACTGCCGCGGCTGGTGGTAGTCGACGGCAGTGTGGGCCAAGTAAACGCCGCGCGCAAAGTCTTGTCGGAGTATGCCATACAAATTCCCGTTGTCGGTGTTGTCAAAGACGAGAAACACCGGCCGCGCTCGATTGTGGGTAATACAAATGTGGGTGAAAAGGATATACTACTCGCCAATGCCGAAGCACACCGTTTTGCAATCTCGCGCCACCGCCGCGCGCTGCGCGCGCGGCTGACGCGGTAAGAAACCTTACCAACCTCCTGTAGTGTTATACTCGTCGAATGGAACAAAAAAAGAAAACAGTGGCCATTGTCGGGTACGGGTATGTCGGCAAGGCACTTGAAGCATTTTTTAGTGGCACGTTTGAGATAGTGTTATACGACCCGCCGCAAGGGTACCGAGATCAAGCGGCCGCAAACAAAGCAGACCTCGCGGTGTTGTGCGTGCCAACGTCGATGCTCGAAGGCGGGCATGCAGACCTCCGCGCAATCGAGGAAACGTTCGCCTGGATACAAACGCCGCTTGTGGCGCTCAAAAGTACCGTCCCACCCGGCACCACTGCGCGGCTTATTGCACAGCACACATTGGATGACCGACTTATATTTTCGCCAGAGTTTATCGGCGAAGGTGGCTACCCAGTGCCGTGGTGGGAAGGCGTGCCGCACCCCACCGATATGAAGTTGCAGAAAACATTTCTGTTTGGCGGCAAGCGCACAACGGTAGAAAAAATACTCCCGTTCTTTACCGCAGTCCGCGGCCCGTTTGCCGAATATCGTATCACCGACCCGACTACGGCAGAGTTGACCAAGTATATGGAGAACGTGTGGATTGCGGCGAAGGTGACCTTTTGTAATGAGTTATATGAGGTTGCCAAGGTGTTTGGCGTCTCGTGGGACGAACTGCGCGAACTGTGGTTGACCGATGGGCGCGTTGGGCGCTCACACACGCTGGTCTACCCCAACAAACGCGGCTTTGGCGGCAAGTGCATCCCCAAAGACACCAACGCGCTCTACCAAGCGGCAAAAGAAAAAGGATACGACGCCTCGTTTATCGCCGCAATCCTAAAGAAGAACGAGGAGTTTCGGAAATTGTAATTTATATGTGATACTAGTTGTATGCGAGAAGTGATTGGTGTATTGCGCGGGGGGCCGAGTAGTGAGTACGAGGTGTCGCTTAAAAGTGGCGCCTCCGTGCTCGAAGCGCTTGACCACGAAAAGTACGACCCGCGCGATATTTTTATTTCGCGGAAGGGACAGTGGCATGTACACGGCGTGCCTGTGACACCCGAGGCGGCTCTGCGTGGCGTTGGTGTTGTGTTTAATGTTATACATGGCGAGTATGGCGAAGACGGCCAACTCCACCGTATACTCGACGCGTTTGGCGTGCCATACACCGGGGCGGGTGCTGCCGCTTCGACCTTGGCGTTTAACAAACAGCGCACTCGCGATGCCGTAAAAGAGCTCGGAGTAAAGGTTGCGCATGGCATAGTGGTAGACCATCCTCCATCTGGCGGACCCGCCGTCGAAGAGATAGCACACCAAATCTTCCGCTCGTTCCCGCACCCGGCGGTTATAAAGCCAGTTATAGGCGGCTCTTCGGTTGGGGTGACGATGGCAGACAGTTTTGACAAACTCGTGCAAGGGCTTGAGCGCGCATGGCAAATTGCGCCGCAAGCACTGGTTGAGGAATATATTGCAGGCAAAGAGGCAACGGTGGGAATCATCGACAACTTCCGAGACGAAAAAACGTATGCGCTTATGCCGGTCGAGATAATCCCGCCGTCAGAAAACCCATTTTTCGATTACGATGCAAAGTACAGTGGCGAGACCATCGAGCGCGTGCCGGGGAGCTTTACCCAAAAGGAGTCGCAAGAGCTGATGCGCATCGCAAAATTGGTGCACGAAAAGCTCGGCATGAGCCACTACTCACGGTCGGACTTTATCGTTGGGAAACGAGGCATCTATTTTTTAGAAATAAACTCCGCGGCGGCGGTCGGTTTGACAAAAGAGTCGCTCCTGCCCAAAGCGGTTTATGCGGTCGGGGCGAAACTCTCTGATTTTTTGGAGCATATTATCAATCTTGCCCGCGGGCAAAAGACACGGTAGTCTAGTTTTGGATATGAACGATTCCTTCGATAAAACTCAAAACGTGCCGTTGGCAAGCAAAAAATGCATCCCGTGCGAGGGCAACGTGCCCCCGCTCACGCCCGAGCAGGCACAGGCAATGATGCAACACCTCAACGACTGGTCGCTCATCGACGACGCGCATTTGCTTGCAAAGCACTTCGCGTTTAAAGATTTTGTCGACACGATGCAGTTTGTCAACGAGGTTGCACGCGTCGCCGAGGAAGAAGGCCACCACCCAGACCTCACCATTTCCTACGGGAGCGTCACAGTCGAGCTGATGACGCACGCTATAGGTGGCCTCTCTGAAAACGATTTTATCCTTGCGGCAAAAATCGACGAGGTAGAGAAACATCTGGTGAAAACAATCTTGCAGGAAGCGATTGTCCACCACGCCAAATTCGTGTAAAATTCCACACATGGGCCGTTAGCTGCCTGCTGGCAGGGCAGGGCTCAACCCCGACGCTTTTAGGTCGGGGAGCCGACTGAAACGTCGGCTCTGGTAGAAAAAACTGGGCCGTTAGCTCAACTGGTAGAGCGCCTCATTTGCAATGAGGAGGTAGCAGGTTCGACCCCTGTACGGTCCACCACTTCGCTCCGACCATGTCGGAGCTTCGCGGTGCGAGCACAAGCGAGTATTGCGATGCGAAGCAGAAGTGGTGTCCCGCGAAGCCCTTGTCGCGCGAAGCTTTAGCGTAGTGCGAGTGGCGGCGTGGGGCAGGAATATGTATTACGTTTATATTTTAAAGAGCGAAAAAGATACGAGCCGATATATTGGTGTTACAGAAGATTTGAAACGTCGGCTTCAAGAGCACAATGGAGGCAACACTAGGTATACAAATACCAAACGACCGTTCAAAATAATTTGGTATTCAGCATTTGTGACGAAAACGCGAGCGCATGAGTTTGAAAAATATCTAAAATCTAGTTCCGGGTACGCATTCACCAAAAAGCATTTAATTTGACAGTCGAGGCAACGTGAGAGCAGATGCTTGACAAATAGCCGTAGTGTATGGTATAAAGGAGGCGGAATCTTTGCAAGAGGTGCGTGATGAGTACAGGAGCTGGAGCGGTTCTGGAACTGTTGGGCTCCAAGCCTAAGGGCTGGGAGTTGGAGTTTAGGCAGTTTTGCCTGAGGGACATCCGTGAGGCGCTCCTCTTGATGGAGGAGCGGGCCAATATCGACGCCCTAACTGGTGCGCTCAACCAAGGGGCAATTATGGAAGCCGCAAAGCGGCTCCTCGGGCGGGCACACAAAAACCAGACCTCGGTGTTGATGCTCGACGTCGACCACTTCAAAAAAGTGAACGATACCCACGGGCACGAAGCGGGGAACGCGGTGCTCGTCGAGCTGGTACAGCTCGTGCGGGACACGATCCGGAGTGGCTATATGCTCGGCCGCAATGGTGGGGACGAGTTTATGGTCCTCCTTCCCGAAACATCCTGCGCCGACGCCGGGCAGATCGGGGAGCGCATCCGCAAAAAGGCGGAAGAGAGGTTTCGCGCTCTTGGCGCCACCGTCTCAATCGGTGTCGCGTGCACCGACGAAAAGCTACCCGACCCGAAGCCGCTCATCGAAAAAGCCGACAGGGCGCTCTACACAGCAAAAGAAGCTGGGCGGAATAGAGTTTTCGTCGCATAATACCTGGCCTCCATCGCACCCGTGCGCTGGAGGTCTTTCTTTTTATACATTTTTACGATACGATTTTGTGCACGCACTCTTAGCCCCGACGCTTTGGTCGGGGTCCCGACAGAATCGTCGGGACTCAGAAAAAGGAGAGGGTGCTAAAAGCACTCTTAGCTCAGTTGGTTAGAGCGCTCCCTTCACACGGGAGAGGTCGTAGGTCCGAATCCTACAGAGTGCACACTTCGACTCGCAAGCTCGCTCAGTGCAAGCCGGCAAGAAGAAGACTCGGGCTGTAGTATACCGGTAGTACACGCGCTTCGGGTGCGCGTAGACTGGGTTCGATTCCCAGCAGCCCGACCGAGTTGAGAAGAAAATTGTTTCGCGCTAGAGTATGCATGATGGGCTTATAGTAAAGTGGTATTACGCGTCATTCGCATTGACGAGGCCCGGGTTCGATTCCCGGTAAGTCCACCAAAATAAATTTTATGAACAAATACAACGAACTAACAAAAGAAGAACTTATAAAACTTGTTACAAAACAAGATAAAGAATTAGATTCTAAAAAATATGGTCTTATTTGGGACAGAGAAAAAGAGCCTGAACAGGTAGTTTTAGATTGCGAAAATAATTTGCCGATTCTTGAGAGAGTTAAAGATAAAGAAATCAAAACTAATGATTCAGACGATAATATTTTTATAGAGGGCGACAATTATCACTCCCTTACTGTTTTGAACTATACTCACAAAGGAAAAATTGATTTTATATACATTGACCCTCCCTATAACACTGGTAAGAAAGACGAATGGAAATATAACGATAGATATATTGATGAAAATGATTCATACAGACATGCAAAATGGTTGAACATGATGGAAAAAAGATTGGAGCTTGCGAGAAATCTTTTGAAAGAAGGCGGAGTTATTTTCATATCTATTGGGGAGCAAGAAGTTTCAAATCTTAATTTACTTTGCGGAAAGATTTTTAGGCACGAAAACTTTTTAACAATAATCTCTAGAATATCAAAGACAGCAAGCGATAAAGGAAATCATTTTGCGCCTTCTTGTGATTATGTTATTTGCTACGCAAAAAATATATCTTGTATTGATACAAGTAACTTTTATGATGAAGTAGATGAGGATTTATATACAAAGGAAGACAAAAAAGGTATTTACAGAGATGATATTGCACTCTATCAATCTGGTTTAGATCCAATGCGAGGATGCAATAATCAACGATATTATATTTTGTGTCCAGATGGTTCTTTGGTTATACCACCAGGAAATAATTTTCCATCTGAAAAAAAAGAAGCATCTCATGTCAAGCCGGAGACAAAAGAAGATAAGGTTTGGAGATGGACTTTTACAACCTATCTAAAACAAAAAGATCTACTAGTATTTAAAGAAACAAAAACTTCTCCGCTACTTAACCCAAATGGAAAACAAGCCAAGTATAATATTTACACAAAAAGTTATTTAGAAGAGAGAAGAGATAAAGGGACAAAGCCAAGAAATTTTTTAGTTGATAAAAAGTTTCTTAACAGACGAGGAAGCGATTATCTAAAAACACTAGGGTTAGATTTTCCATATTCAAAACCAAAAGAGTTGATTGATCATTTGATTAGAATTGCCCATATTCCTAATGATGCAATTATTTTGGATTTCTTTGCTGGGTCAGGAACAACAGGCGAAGCAGTTTTGGATTTAAATAATGAAGATAAAGGAAATAGAAAATTTATTCTATGTACTAATAATGAAGGGGAAATTGCAGAAGAAGTATGCTATCCACGAATAGAGAAAATTATTGATGGTTATACAAAACAAGCCAAGAAAATTGAAAAAATAAAAGGGTTGGGAGGAAATTTGCAATACTTCAAGACAGCAGTTATTCCAGTTGAAAGAATAGATAATATAAATGACAAACAAAGACACGAACTTACAGAGAAAGCGGGACAAATGATTGCTATAAAAGAGAATGCGTTTAATGAGATTGAGATGTCTGATTGGTATCAAATATTTGAAAGTAGAGATAAGAAAAGAAAAACAGCTATCTATTTTAGGGAAGATATGGGTAAGTTTGAGGAACTTATGAAAAAAATCAAGAATGAAAAAACTACACTTTATGTTTTTTCATATGGTCGAATTGATAAAAAACTTTTCAAGTATTTAGATAAAAATATAATGATTGAGGATATTCCCGAGCCGATTCTTGAAATCTATACAGAAATCAATCTTACCCTCAAAGACAAACTTCTATGATTGAACTAAAAGATTTTCAAAAAACAACAATAGACCAATTAAGTTTAAACTTTTTGGAACTATGGAAAACAGGAAAATATAAAATCCCTCTTGTTTTCAAAGCACCAACAGGCTCGGGCAAAACTCTTATGATGGCTGAATTTTTGCGTTGTCTTGATGATAATTATCAATTCCACGATGATAAGGCTTATATATGGGTTTCGTTCGGCGGAGACGATTCATATTCGCAATCTAAAAATAAACTTCATAGCTATTTCAACGGAGGAACAGATATGAACCTGAAAGATGTTAATAATGTGAGCGAGGGAAAACTCTATAAAAACAATATATTTTTTATAAACTGGTCAAAAATAAAAGGGACGGATAAAGAATCAAAAAAACTAAGAAAAAGTGGCGGTGTAGGATATGGCGGAGATGCAGTCTTTGATGATTTTATTTTGAAAACAAGAAAAGAAAGAGATTTAATTTTAATTATAGACGAAGCACACACGGAAACAGACACAACTTTAGCAAATGAAGTTATTGATCTTATCAATCCAAGAATTATTTTAAAAGTTACGGCTACACCGAAAGCAAACTCCTTGCCCAGTATTAGTGATGTAACCCAAAAAAGAGCAGGGTTCGTAGAGGTTTCAGAGGATGATGTTATTGCAAGTGGATTGATTAAAGAAAAAATAATTATTCAAACAGAGGAAGATATTAAAAAGCTCAAAGATAAGAAATTTTCAGAGGACGAAGTAATGCTTGAATTAGCATACAATAAAAGACTTGAGTTAAAAAAACTATATAACGAACTAGGGCTTGATATCAATCCTCTTGTTTTGATTCAACTTCCTAGCGATTTTAAAGAAAAAGAAGAAGTGCAAGCAAACCAGAAAGATTTAGTTTTATCTTATCTAAAAAATAAAGGTGTTAAAGATAAAGAAATTGGGGTATGGCTTTCAAAAGAAAAGAAAAATTTAGAGTTAATTGAGAAAAATAACAACGGAGTTAATTTTATGCTTTTTAAGGTTGCTCCTGCTACTGGTTGGGATTGTCCGCGAGCAGATGTTCTTGTTATGTTCCGAGAAATAAACAGCCCGTCTTTTCATACTCAAATTATTGGGAGAATAAAAAGAATGCCAGAAGGACATCATTATAATAAAGGAGAGTTAAACAAGGCTTATATCTACACAAACTACAACAAGAGCCATATTAAAGATATTAAGGATATAGAAAATCCAAATAAACTTCCTATATATTTCACAAAAACTAAAAAGAGTATTAAAGATATTGAATTAGAAACAACATATCATCATAGAACGGATTTTAACACCCTCACTCCTCCTCCATTGTGGCAAAAGTTTTTTCTTTCGATATTTGATAAAGAATTTAACACCAAAGATGAAAAAATTGTAGAAAATTTAAAAAACACTAAAGGTTATTTTGATTTCAAAACGAAAGGAGTTAATAATCAAATTGTTGTAGACGCAGAAATTAACAGTTTTGATAATTTTGTAAATGAAATAAAAGAAAAGGGCAAAAATATTGATTATCATTTCTCAAATTTAGATGCAGAAAGACTTTATAATTTACTTTGCTTTGAGGAATTAAATAAACAATCTGATGAGAATGCTAAATACAACCCTTCTCGATCTTGGGGACAATTAAAATCTGCTCTTAATGTGTGGTTTAGTACACGATTAGGTTTAGACAGAACAGTTTATTATTCAATAATCGTGAACGAATTGTTACGGGAGACAAGCAAGTTAAAAACAACGATTAGCAAAGCTTTGAAAGAGTTTAGAAAAGAATACGAGATAGAAGTTAAAGAGAAAGAAGAAAAAGAAATATTTAAAATAACTCTACCCACTAAAGAAGTGAGTTTTACAGATGATTTTGAGAGAATAGACAAAATATCAAAGAATGTCTATGAGGAATTTTATAATAGAAAGCAATATCTCGGAAAGGAGAATGAAGAAAAGTTTATAAAGTTTCTAGAATCACAGAAAAGTATTGTTTGGTGGCACAAACAAGA
>JAUSIO010000040.1 GCA_030647845.1 bacterium | reverse complement strand
GCAAACAACTGCGAGGTGAGGTTCCCGAGCGGCAATCCTAGAGGCGTCGCCTCTATGATTTTGGAAGAGAAGCTACTGATAACTTCGCGCAGGAGCCAGAGAATATCTGCGTCGGCAATACGCGCTTCGAGTATCTTCAGCAATATGCCGTGGTCGATAGAGGCGAAGAACTTTTTGATGTCGCACTTCAACACCCAAACGGTCTTGGTGTGGTTACGCGACTCCTTGAGCGCACATCGCCGAAACCTATTCATCGCCTTGTGCGTCCCTTTCTCCAAGCGACACGAATATGAGTCGGGTATAAACGTCCTGTCAAAGAATGGGTAAAGGATTCTATAGAGTGCATGGTGAACCAATCGGTCGCGCACACCTGCTTTGTGGATGTCGCGCGGTTTCGGGTCGGAAATCTTAAACGCGTGGTAGCCACCATGCGTGTATGTCCTATCCTGCAGAGAGGCGTGCAATTCAAAAAGATTCTCTTCCAGCACAGAATAAAATTCCTGCACGTCTGGCTTTTTGCTCTTGCCGCGGTTAAACTCTTGCCACGCACCCAGCAGATTTTCGAGCGAAATTATTGTTTTAAACAAATCACCATGAAGCGCCCCCCCCCCGCAGGATATTTTGGCTCCTATTGTTCATATACTCACCGATGTGTACAAACAAGTGTATCAGACGGGCAGACAGGTACCCAAGCGCGACCGATTTGGCGTGTATGCACGTGTCGAACAGGTAGCGCTTGAATGCATGACATTTTCCGTTGAGGCCGCGCTCACAGAGTTGCCCGAGAAAATTGTGATTGTAAAACGGTTGCGCATACATATCGATATACTGAAGCGCCTCGTGCGGCTATGTCAGGAGCTCGACATTATTGAAGCGAAAAGATATTTTTCTCTGCAGGAAAAACTTATCGAGGCATCAAAGATGGCTCATGGCTGGCTCGCGTACCTGCAAAGAAAAGAGCCCCTCAAGAGGAGCTCCTTTCCGTGATACTTCCACACGAGCACGCAAGCCCGGATTGCAATTGTCGACATTCGTCGCGTTGACGTTGAACTTGTCGTCGTTCCAGTTGCAGTTCGGGACGTTGCCGTCGTGGTTGCGGGAGCCCGCTTGTGCCACACCCCATCCATATCACCGGAAATCGTTTACACAATTTCCTGCGTTATTGCCAAACAAGAGTATTGGCAAAAGGTTGTCGCCCTTCCGGCGGTCGCCGGCATTGTACCGAAGCTCTACTTCGCCAAGGCGCGGCACGCAGTTTCATTTCGGCAAACCGCTATCCCAACACGAGACCGGTTGTATCAGCCGCGTGTATAGTATACAAAAAAGCGGCTCCGACAAAGTCGGAGCCTAAGGGAACCAAGGTACAAGCGGAAAGGGTTAGGAAACCACCACACGAGCACGCAAGCCCGGATAGCAATTGACGACAACCGTCGCGCTGACGAAGAACTTGCCGACGTTCCAGCGGCAGCGCGGGACGCTGCCGCCGTGGATGCGGGAGCCCGCACAGAGGGTCCAGTTTTGGATATCGAGATGCCCGCCGGTTTCGTCGAAATAGACGAGCTCCAACAACATACGCTCTTTGAGCGTCGTAGTGTTGGTGCCTGCCGTAGCAATGTCCCGCGCCGACTTATTCGCCATGTCGGCGTCGGCTTCGACGACATCGCGAAACCAGATGACATGCGGCCCCTGCGGACGGACGACGATGTCGCGCACGGTGTTGAGATCGTTGGCGTACCGCCACGTCGTGCCATTAAACGCTTTGGTGCAGGCGTCGAAGATGTCGTTGTTGGTAAGCTCCGGCACTATGACGACTGCGCGACACAAGTAGTCGAGCTTCGTCGGGATGTGCAAGTTCGACAGGTCGACCGTGCGGCTGAAGTATTTTTTGAAAAACTTCTGCCACGGCCTCGTGTCGAACGCCTGCAAGGGTTGCCCCAGCACGGCACGCAAGTCCGCACCCAACTCCTTTTTGTTCGCCAAGTAGTAGCGAACTTTATCGGGGTCGAGGTCACGCGGCGCTTGTTGCATCAGCGCAACGGCAAACTCCCAAGTTTGTCCTTCCGTCAGCGGAACGAGCTGAGGTACAACGGTCGTCTGGACTGTCCCAGTCATGGGCTGTTCCTTCCTTCCTTGGTTTCAAAGGACACGGGAGGTTCCCGTTCCACCTCTATCCTACATAATATAACTACTTTGTCAAGTTCAAAAAAGCTTGCTCTGTCAGGATTTTTACACCTAGTTTTTGCGCGTCTTGGAGTTTGGAGCCGGAGGCGGCGCCAGCGACCACCGCGAAGGTTTTTTTGGAAACAGATGATGAGACAGCACCGCCCTGTTTGCGGATTTTTTCTTTTGCTTCGTCGCGCGACAAACTTTCCAAAGTTCCAGTTAATACAAAAGTCTTTCCTGCAAGCGGCTTTGTAGCAAGGTTTCGCCTTGCTGTGAAGTCGGGATTTACTATGCATAAAAGTTTTTTGAGTCGTTCGACAAGCTCACGATTAACCGCCTCGTGGAACCAGTCAAAAGTAGCTTTGGCGACTATAGGACCAATACCGTCTATCGCCGCGAGTTTCTCCCTGCTTGCTTTTGCAATGTCATCTATTGTTTTAAAGTTTTGTGCCAACAACAACGCGGTCTCCTCCCCAACGTGCGAGATTGAGAGCCCAGTCAAGAGCCGCGCGAGCGGCACTTGACTAGAAACTTTTTTTATTGACTCAACCAATTTTTTTGCCGACACATCAGCAAAGCCCTCGAGTGTAAACAGGTCGCCCTCGGTCAATGTAAAAAAGTCGTCAAAGTGCTGTACTAAATTTTTCTCCAGCAGGGCATCGACCCTGCTGGGACCCAACCCTTCAATATTGAGCGCTCCTTTGCTCGCAAAATGCCGCAGTTTGCGCCGTTCCTGCGCGAACGAATGTTTGTACACACAGCGCCACGCCGCCTCGCCGGGTACGCGCTCGATTGCGCCACTTCCACCGCACTCCAAGACGCGCGTGGGCCATTTGTATTTTTTTTCTCTCCCCGTGCGCAACTCGGTTAAGACTTTAACTATATCAGGGATAACGTCACCCGCCTTTTGTAAAATCACGGTGTCACCCACGCGCACATCGAGCCGTTTAATTTCGTCTTCGTTATGGAGCGTCGCGCGGCTCACGGTAGAGCCCGCAACCGAAGTGGGTCGCAAATGCGCCACCGGCGTCAAAACCCCCGTGCGACCGACTTGCAATGCGATGGCTTCGACCACCGTAGTAACTTGCTCGGCCGGGAATTTAAACGCGATTGCAAAACGCGGCGCCTTTCCGGTGTAGCCAAGTCGCTCTTGCAACGCAAGCTCATTAACCTTCACAACGATGCCGTCTACCCAATAGCCCTGCGCTTTGTTTTTGGTGCGCCACTTTTCCCAATAGTCCAAAATCTCGGTGACCGACCCCGCGAGTTCGAAGTGCGGGTTTACTTTAAACCCGAGTTCGCGCAAATAGTTCAATTCTTTATACTGTGTACCGGGTAGCCCGCCTGAATGACCGTTCGGGCGGGCGGGCACATCGCTCCTGCGCGCAATGTCGTAGATAAAACTGTCGAGCGTACGCGCGGCTGCAACACGCGGGTCGAGCTGGCGCAGTGACCCCGCGGCGGCGTTACGTGGGTTTGCAAAAAGCGGTAGCTTTTTGTCCTGAGCCTGTCGAAGGACGTTTGTCTCTCGCAGTGCCTCTTCGCTCATCCACACTTCCCCCTCTACCACTATATCCACGGGGCGTGTAAGCGAAAGCGGTACCGACTCTATCGTGCGCACATTATGCGTGACGTCTTCGCCCACTATGCCATCGC
>JAUSIO010000060.1 GCA_030647845.1 bacterium | reverse complement strand
CTCATGTGTTGTTTTTTCGTCAGCTATTACCTTTGAAGCGCGGGAAAAGAGACCCATATTCAGAAACTCTAACACACGATATACTTGGGTGCATGCAGAACTTTGTGCGTGTTTTTATAAAGCAATTCGGGCACTTTGCCGCTCGTGTCGATAAGACCTTCATACGAGGCTGGCGTTTTGTGCGCAAACATAAGGGCGCGGTGGTTGTATGGGGGATCGGTGCCTTCTTTTTACTTATGGGGTTTTTCTTTTTGTGGGCAGCCACCTTGCGGCTACCTGACCTTGCGGCGCTCTCTCAAATAAAGATCGACCAATCGGTCAAAATATACGACCGCACGGGGCAAGTGCTACTGTACGACCTCAATAATAAAAACATCAGGCGCACCAGCGTCCCCCTTGAGGCCATTTCACCAATCGTTCAAGATGCAGTCATCTCTATTGAAGACCCTAAATTTTACGAACATAACGGCGTCGAGTTTACAGCCATCGCCCGCGCTATCTATGTTGACATTACGCAAGGACATCTCGAGCAGGGCGGCTCCACGATTACCCAGCAAGTGCTAAAGAACACCGTACTTACGAACGACAAAAGCATCGCGCGCAAACTCAAAGAGTGGGTACTGGCGCTCAAGCTTGAGCGAGTGCTAAATAAAAAACAAATTCTCGAGCTCTACCTCAACCAAATCCCGTTCGGCGGGACTATGTATGGCATTGAGGAAGTGTCTGAAACCTTTTTTGGCAAACACGCGAGCGAGGTAACGCTCCCCGAAGCCGCGTATTTAGCCGCGATGCTCCCCGCCCCTTCGTATTACTCGCCCTACGGCAACCACAAAGATGCGCTTGACGCGCGCAAAAACATCGTACTCCAAAAAATGTTCGACCATGGATATATTACCCAGCAAGAGTTGGACGCCGCGAAACTGGCGGTGGTGACATTTGTGCCGCAACGCGACACGACTATACAGGCGCCGCATTTCGTCTTTTATGTGCAGCAGTATCTTGAAAATAAGTATGGGGAGGATGCGCTCCAGACCAGCGGGTGGAAGGTCACCACCTCGCTCGACGCCGACTTGCAAGTGAAGGCCGAGGAAATTGTGAACGAAAACGCGCTTGCAAATACGGAGAAATTTAACGCGAGCAACGCCGGCATGGTCGCTTTAGACCCAAAAACGGGACAAATTCTAGTGATGGTTGGCTCGCGCAACTATTTTGACAATCAAATAGATGGCGCCTACAACGTGACTTTGGCTGACCGCCAGCCAGGCTCGGCATTCAAACCATTTGCCTACGCGCAGGCATTTAGCGAAGGCTACACGCCCGACACCGTGGTATTTGACGTGCCGACGCAGTTTCAAACCACGTGCGCCCCAACCAATTTCACGAGCGACGGCGACTGTTACTCGCCGAAAAACTACGATAATAAATTTAGGGGACCGATGACCATGCGCGAAGCTATTGCACAGTCTATAAACGTGCCCTCAGTTAAAGTACTTTACCTCGCTGGCATTGCCGATACGCTCCAGCTTGCAAAGTCTATGGGCATCTCGACCCTTGGCGATTCAAATCAGTACGGGCTTACGCTCGTGCTCGGTGGTGGCGAAGTTACCTTACTCGACATAACGAGCGCGTACGGCGCGTTCGCCAACAACGGCATCCATTACAGTCCTACTGCAATTTTAAAAATTGAAGACTCGCGCAGTAATGTTATAGAAGATAATACTAACGCTGCCGGCTCTCAAGTGTTGGACCCGCAAGTAGCACAAGAGATAAACGACGTGCTCTCGGACCCGGTGGCGCGCGGGCCGCTGGGCGAAAATAATCTGTTTACCTTTAGCCAAGATGTTGCGGTAAAAACCGGTACCACCAACGACTATCGAGATGCATGGACCATCGGATACAGCACAAATATCGTAGTGGGGGTGTGGGCGGGAAACAACGATAACAGCTCGATGATAAAAAGGGTTTCCGGATTTATCGTCGGCCCCATGTGGAGCCAGTTTATGCACTACGCTCTCGCCAAAGTCCCTACGGGGGCGTTTACTCGCACGACAGTAGACGAAAGCAACCTCAAACCGGTATTGCGCGGTGTGTGGCAAAACCCCGGCACCGATGGCCAGCTGCACGAAATTCTCTATTGGCTAAACAAAAACGATCCAACCGGTATTACTCCCCCAGACCTCGGAGATTCGCAATTTAACGCGTGGGAAACCGGCCTTCATCTGTGGGCGGCCCAAAACGGCGTGAGCGCGGGCGCCGCGGCGCCACAACCTTCATCTGCGGCATCTCCTACCTCTCCATTTTATTCGCCCCCCGTAAATACCAACCAACAACTGCACGGCGCACAACAGCCAACCCAGTAGTAAAAACGTAAGTTGCTTATCTGTTCATCGGCATTGCGAGGTAGAAGAAGGAGCTGTCGGCGGCGTCTTTGATTAAGAGGGGCTTGCCGGCTCCATTGGATTGTATGCGGACACTTTCGCCGCTAATGGCTTGCAAACTGTCGGCCAAATACCGGCCGTTGAAGTTCATCGACACTGCGTTGCCCGAAATAGTCGCTCGCACGGTTGATACTTGCTCACCCACATCCGGATTGCGCGACGAGAGCAGTACCGCTTTTTTGCTGGGCTCGATGCTCAATGACACTTGTGCAAATTTGTCGGCAAAAATAGAGAGGGATTTAAGCGCGCTTGCTAAGTCTTCCCGCAGGACCACGACCTCGGTAGAAAAACTTTTAGGGAGTATTTGCCGGTAGTTGGGAAAAGTCCCGTCGATGAGCCGGCTAGTATAGTACACATCGCCGATATGGGTCGATAGTTGGTTGTCGTTGTAATACAATTCAACGTCTCCTTGGGTGGTGTCCAAAATTCTCATCAGCTCAGCGGCGTTACGAGCCGGCAACAAAAGCTGCGGCACCGACCCGCCGCTGCGTAGGGGAACTGTTTTTTCAGCTAAGCGGAAGGAGTCGGTGGCGGCGGTAGTCAGTTTGCCTGCCTCGCCGTAGAGCAATACGCTTTGGAGTTCAGGTTTAATGGTTGAGGTGGAGGCGCAGTACGCAACATTTTTAATAGCCCGCGTGAGGTCATTTGTTTTAAGTGTAAACGAACGTTCTGCAGAAACTCTCGGTAGAATAGGAAAGTCGTCGTGAGAAATTGTTTTTATTGAAGCGGCAGCCCGCTCGGTTTCTATTTTAAAAAGTTCCCCAGACATATGCGCCGAAATAGTCTTACCTTTTGCGTTTGAAAGAAACCCGTACAAAACCGCCCCAAGAACCGCCACCATACCCTCACTTGAAACTTTTGCTGGGAGTGATACCTCTACCCCACACTCAAGGTTGGTGGCCCGAAGAATCAACCGATTATTATCCGAGGTGATTAAGATACTCGCAAGTACCGGCAAGTTCGCACGCCGTTCAATAAAACGAACCACAATTGAAATTGCTGAAAGTAGTTGTTCAGTGTTGCATTCAAACTTCATAGCTTTTTTATATATAAACTACTATTACTATTAAGGGTGTGGGTTGGTGGGAGAGTTGGTAGTAGGTTTGTGGGTAAGGGTTTTTGGGGGAGATTGAGTTTGATAGGGTGGTGGTAAGTTTTAGTTGTTGGTGTGGATAAGTTTTATGTTTGTTTTCTGTCAGTTTTTACCCCCACCTAGTTCTACCAAGTTTTCACATCATTTCAACATAAGCCGGATTTGGTGGATTTCTTGATTTAAAACACTATCCCCCCGCAAGTCGTTTTTTATTTTGTCACATGAGTGTATGACGGTGGTGTGATCACGCCCCCCGAGCTTGTCTCCAATGGTGGGGAAAGAGATACGAAAATCTTCGCGCAGAAGAAACATAATAACCTGTCTCGGGCGCACCACCTCTTTGCGCCTGGTTTTTTCGTAAATACTCGCTTCTTCAACACCATAAAAATTAGCGATAGTTTTCACCACCTCAACCACAGACACCGCCTTTTTTATAGCGCTTCCAGCGCCCCGTAGCAGTGTTTTTGCATCGTTAAGGCTCAAGGGCGCCCCCCGCATTTCGAACTGTATAAGGAGTGTATTAAGCGCACCCTCCAACTCCCGGACATTTCCCTCCACGGTGGTAGCGAGGTACTCCAACACCTCATCGGGCAGTATCACATTGTGTTGGGAAGCTTTCGAGCGTACGATGGCGAGCCTCGATTGGTGGTCGGGAGGGGTAACCGACACCACCATGCCGGCGGCAAAGCGCGACTTGAGGCGGTCTTCAAGGTTTTGGATGACATTGGGGTGCTGGTCGCTTGAGAACACCAACTGCTTGTTGTTGTCATGTAAAAAATTGAATAAATGAAAAAATTCTTCCTTTATTTTGTCGCGCCCCGCAAGAAACTGGATGTCGTCCATGATGAGCAAGTCATACTGCCGATATTTTTCTTTAAAACCCTGCGTCCGGTTACTCTGGAGTGAAGAAACATAGTCCATTGAAAATTTTTCAGAGGTCGTGTAGTACACCTTCCGGTCGGGTGCGTTAACGCGGAAATGATTTCCTATCGCCTGTATAAGGTGTGTTTTGCCGAGGCCGGTAGGACCGTAAATAAGCAACGGGTTATATGCAATCCCTGGTTTGCGTATAACCGCTTGGGCCGCCGCGTGTGCCAGCTCATTGAAAGGTCCGACCACGAACGAGTTGAGGTTAAATCGGGGGTTGAGATTGGTGCGGGCATGCACGGCCTCAAGCTGAAGCTCGGTTGGGGGCGGGGGCACCGTGCGGGAGGCCTCTTCAGAAACTTTTTTGGGTCCTCGAGACATAACATACTCCACCGTGCGCACGCTGTCGGAGAGACCGCGCAGAGAACGTAAAATATCTTTATGAAATTTCGTTGAAAGCCAGTCGCGGGCAAACTGACTCGGTACGCCAAGGTAAACCGTGCCATCTTCTATGCGGGTAATATGAGTATCTTTAAACCAGGTACTGAAATTGGGCTTGGAGATAGTGAGCTCTAGCTCAACCAATGCGTTTTCCCAAAGTTCTTTCGTGGTTGTCATGGTGTAAATAGTTCGGAGTACAGCTCAGCATACGCTCCTAATGCACAGCAGTCAAAAATCTGCATTCTGTGCACAAGTTGTGGAGAAAATGGGGATAGGATATATTTGACATATGTCTGTTACTTATCAACCGAAAAAGCGCAAACGGGCTTGGGCGCATGGATTTTTAAAACGCGCGGCTACTGCGGGGGGCAGGGCGACGCTCAAGCGGCGCGCCCGCAAAGGCCGGACGCGCCGCTCAGTATAAATGTTACCTCGCCACAAGCGTCTTGCCGCGGCCAAAGTTCGTGAGATACTAAAACACGGCCGGGCAATGCGCTCGGCACATCTGTTGGCGAAGTATTCGTTGGCCCCGTCGGGCGCTGCCGCGGTAGTCGTAAGCAAAAAAGTTGCCAAAACCGCCGTGTCACGCAACCGTATACGCCGCTCGCTCTACCGCGAGCTTTCGCGCTCCCTACCCCCTCACGCACATCTAGTTTTATTAGTGCAAAAAAATGTCTCTGATTACTCCGCAGATATAGCAACCCTATGTTCGAAACTTTCTTAATCAAGCCGCTCTATAACGCGTTTATCTATCTCATCGGTGTTGCTCCCGGGGGGGATGTTGGGTTTGCGATTATTGTAATGACCATTATTGTCCGCGCGGTATTTTACCCTGCCTTCACCGCCTCTATCCGCACCCAGATGGGGATGCAGGCGGTGCAAGGCGAGATTGATGAAATAAATACAAAATACAAAGATAACTCGGATGAAAAGGCAAAGCGGACGATGCAGCTCTTTAAGGATAAAAAAATACGGCCCTTCGCCGGCTTTATTGCTATTTTGGTGCAGATCCCGATATTTATTGCGCTCTACTACGCTTTTTTTCGAGAAGACTTGCCGCGCATCGCAACGCATCTCTTGTATCCCTTTGTATCGGCACCTCCTGTGGTAAATCTGGAGTTTCTTGGTTTTCTTAACTTACTTGCATCGCACAATATTTTTCTTGCGGCTATTGTAGGCGGCTTGCAATACTTAGTGGTGTACGTGTCCCTGTTGCGTACGAAGTCCGGTCCCCAATCTACTCTTGCACCCAAAAAAGCCCAGGCTCAAGCTATGCAGCAAAACATGATGTTGTATTTTATGCCGGTGCTTTTTGCGGTTATTACATACTCGCTTCCCGCCGCCGCGGGGCTCTACTTTGGCGTGGGGAACCTTATTTCACTCGGCCAGGAACTTCTCATACGCCGGCAACTAATAACGAAAAACTGAAAACTTAAAACATCCCCAAGTCAAGTTTTTTGTTTTTGGTTT
>JAUSIO010000055.1 GCA_030647845.1 bacterium | reverse complement strand
GCGTCGCTGGCAATGTTGAATTTGAGCCCCGACAAGAGCTTAAGCCGTGAGAGCACCAGGTGGTATGTTTCGGGGTCGAATGGCACAACATCAACGAGCACGCCATCGAGGCGGTAGCGCAGGCGTACTACCGTTTCTTCTGGTTCAAAATGGATGTCTGAGGCGCCAGTAGCGAGCCCACCTGCGAGTATCACTTCTAAAATTCGGGTGATGCGGTACGCACGTTTCATCGCTATCGCCTCTTGTATCAGTGTGCCAATGTCGCTGAGACCGGTGACTTTCTCGAGCAGGTCTTCGAGGTCGTCACTGGAGAGTTCGAAGACGCCTGCCTTCGACTCGGTTGCGTAGGAGATGTCGGCGTAGCGCCCGAAGGCGCGCTTTAGCGACTCTTGCGATGCCATAAAAATAGTTACCGTGAAGCCGCGCTCTTCGAGTTTTGTTTTTAGATTTTTTACTTTTGGATTTTCGGGCGCGCGTGCCGCCAAACTCAATTTTTTCCCCACTTGTCCAAAGAGTGCTGCTTCTGCCTCGCGTGACTCTGCTTCGGTCAGTAGGCGTAGCGCATCGGAGTTGACCGCGACAAGCGACAGGTCGATGTACTCGACACCGTACTTGCGCGAGAGCATTTGCGCGAGCTCTTCCTCCTCGCGCTTTTTTAAAAACTCTAGCCGTTTTTCCTGTTCTGCATCGTTAAACACAACCATGTGTGTATTATACAGGTATGCAGAAGGTGTCGTTAGACAATATAGGTGAGTTTGCCCGGAAAGTTTTGGAATACATACCACAAACAGGGGAACGTGCGGCTATTGTTGCTCTGCGCGGCGAGCTCGGCGCAGGTAAAACCACCTTTACCCAAGCGCTTGCGCGCGAACTTGGGGTTGTCGATGTGGTACAAAGCCCCACCTACGTGCTAATGAAGTCGTATGAGCTACCAAAACCAGATAGGAATAACACGTCGACCGTGAGCTTATTCCTACAGAGGTTTGAACGGTTAGTACATGTCGATGCCTACCGGCTCGACGCGCCCGAGCAGTTTGCCGCCCTGCGGCCCGAAACATTTCTTGACGACCCGCACGCGCTAGTCGTGGTCGAGTGGCCCGAGCGCCTAGGCGACGCTCTCCCAACCCCCGACCTTGTCTTAAACTTTTCCTCTACAGACGCGGGCGAAGGAGAGCGGTATATTGAAGTGGTATGAGTCTTTGGGAAAAACTACAAAAAGCCACAAGCGAAGAGGATGTTAAAGACATCTATATAAAAGCACTTGGGTTAAAGGAATACCAAAAAGGACTCGTGGATATTCAGACCAAAGAGATTTGGTTCGAGGCAAAGATAGGATACAAACTGTCGAGCTATGCGATGTTCACGCAGCTTTTGCACTATGTCCAAGTGTCGCTCAACCACGGCGAGTCTCTACCACCATTCCTAGGTGTCATTGATACGCAAAAGGCGGCAATTATGAAAACTGTGGATGTTTTGCCTCTTCTTGAAAAGAAAATAATCAAATGGGGAAAGTCGGCGAGTGATGTTACGCCAGAAGCGCTCGACGTTGTTTCGGCGCATATAGGCACACACTTTGTCTCGTTCAAGATAAAAACACATGAAGAAGAATTTATTGAGGCTATTAAGAGTGCCATCAAGAGCGGCGAGATTATTAGGATTCAAATTACTCCAGACAACCTAAAACAGGTTTTCGATAAATGGGTCGAGGAAATAGGGCGCGAAATAAAAGACGTGACAGAAGATAACTACGCACTGCTGTTCTTTGCAGATATCATGAGCGACGGTACGATTTCCGCACTCAATGATTTGCCCGCCGAATTACTCCACAAAAGTAACGCGCCGGTTTTTAGCTTGGGCGGCAAGCTCTATGAGCTCGGCAGCAAAGAAGGGTATCGGCGATTTTGGGCTATCTACAATCGGCCACCAAAAGCCGAGTACCGCAATTATTTGTTGGAGCGTCGAGATAGTCTCATCCCGCTCGACGAGAGAAGTTTCAAGGGCGCGTACTACACACCACTACAAGTTGTGGACAAAGCCTACGACAAACTTACCGAAACTCTGGGTGATAATTGGCAACAAGAATACATAGTGTGGGACATGTGCTGCGGGGTAGGGAACCTCGAGGTCAAACATAGCAACCCGCGCAACATCTATATGTCGACGCTCGATAGTGCAGACGTGGATGTGATGAAAGCAACCAAAACGTGTGTCGCCGCGCAAAGGTTTCAATATGATTATTTGAATGATGACATTACCGACGACGGCACGATAGATTACTCGCTCACCAACAAAATCCCCGAGGGTTTACGCAAAGCAATCGCTAGTGGCAAAAAGATTTTGGTGCTCATAAACCCGCCGTATGCAGAGGCTACCAGTGGACTTTCTGAAGAATATTCACATAAGGGCGATGTTTCCAAGACTACAAAAGTCGCGAAACATCTTTTTCTTGGGGATGGAATGGCTAGTCGTGAATTATTTATTCAATTTCTTGCTCGCGTAGCCAAAGAAATTCCTACCGCAACAATTGGAATTTTTAGTAAGCTCAAATATGTAAACGCTCCAAATTTTGAAAAGTTTAGGCAAAATTGGAACGCAGAGTATCTCGATGGATTTGTTGTACCAAGTAAATCTTTTGACGGAATAAAGGGAGACTTTCCAATAGGATTTTTAATTTGGAAGACGGATCAAAATGATGCAAAAACCCCAATCGTAGAAATAGTCACAGAAGTATTGGATAAAAATGCTAATGCAATTGGTGAAAAAAGTTTTTATAATTTACCGAATGCAGCTTTTTTGAATACATGGATTGATAGACCAAAAAGTAACGGAATCCCTTGTATTGCTCTTAAAAATGCAATAACACCCTATACGGGGAAATTACTCCGATCGTCTACTTGTGATGGAGCAATCGGCTTTCTTGTATGCGCTGGCAATGACATGCAACACGCTGGGCAAAATACTTTTATTCTGTCTTCAATTTACGGCACCGTCGGAGGTCTGTACATTACCTCTGAAAATCTTTGGAAGGCATATGTAATATTTACGGTTAGAAAAATTGTCAAACACACTTGGATTAACGACCGAGATCAATTTCTGCAACCAAGCGAACCACTAACCGACGAGTTTAAAAATGACTGTTTAGTGTGGATGTTATTCAACGGTAGCAACTTAACTGCAAGTGCAAATGATTTGGAATGGAACGATAAAAAATGGTCAATCGTGAATCATTTTATTCCTTTTACCGAAGAAGAGGTCGGAGCGCCAGAGCGTTTCGAGTCGGACGTTATGGTGAAGTATTTGGCGGATAAAAAATTATCTGACGAAGCCACAGCAGTATTAGAAGAGGGGAAGCAACTTTGGCGAGCTTACTTTGTGCATACAGATACGAGAACAGTTCGAGATGAACTGAAGCTAAATCGTCCTGATGTAGGGTGGTATCAAATCAGAAACGCACTCAAGGCACGGAACGAGAGTGGCGATTTCCCTCCGGTCAGCCTCAAACCTTTTGAACAGGTATACAGAGCTTTAACCGAAAAGTTACAACCCCAAGTGTATATGCTGGGCTTCTTAAAAGCCTAATTACTTAGGAAGTAAACGGCAAGAGCTCTTTCAAATCCGAACCCGAGCGCCTAGAGTTTTTGTTTGATAGGTATAAATAACTCACAGAAGTGTGAATACTAGGATATGGTATACTACCCCTATGAGTAAATCTATTAATAAAAAGAGAGGGGACACATTAGTAAAAACCATAGAGAATAAATATGGTGTCAATTTGGGGTATCGTTCTGATGCCAAACTCCACACTGTTTTGAAAAAAGAAGGTCTCCCATCACTCTCGAAACTTCTTAAGATGACTCAAAAGTCCCGTTAGGCATGGCTGATCTGGATTTTATTAGAGATGCTATTTTGCGCAAAACTCTTGAGGATTCTATAGAGTATATTTACGCGCTCTTTGAGCAATCAAAAGTTGATAGACAGAAAAAACTGTATCAAGAAGAAACATATCGGGTGATTATTTTATATGTTGTGTCGGCAATAGAGGCAGTGTTGCTCTATTTCTATAAAGTTCGAGGGGAAAAGATTGAATACGTTGAATATAAGTTCGTACAGACACTGCCTCTGCAGTATAGACATAGCGGAAAGATAGGGTTGCCAGTAGTCGTCGCAGTTCAGGAAAAAATGGAGAAACAGGAGCACCAGCTTGGTATACACGAACTTGTGGCGTTCTTTAGAGGCAAGAAACTCATGCAAGAAAAAACGGCAGGGGATATTTTAGATATGAACGACGTGCGAAATACATTCCATTTCAATAAGTCACGCACGCAGGTGTGCGACCTAAAACGAGTCGAAAAAGCACTTCAATTACTCGTTCATACTATTGAGAACGCGCCCAAGTCGCTTGAGACAAAAGGATAACAAAATCTATCAGAGAAGATAGTTTCGGTGCATATAAAATAACTTATTTGCCTTTGTCGCGCCGCGACCCCACTTACCCACCAGTTGGCGTCGTCGAGCGCTACGGTGTTTTGATTTTTTGCGTTTCCAATGCATTTGACCACTGCCTTCTACGGCACTCTTGCTGGTCAGGCTGAGAGATTTAAGCGCCTATATAGTATATCATCGGATATGGCTCAAGGCTTGAGAGTCGCGTAAACTGGGGGAATGAGTAATACGGCAAGAAAACGCCTCGTTATTTTGGACACGCATGCGATTTTGCATCGCGCGTATCACGCGCTACCGGAACTCTCGTCGAGCAAGGGCGAGCCCACCGGTGCATTGTACGGGCTTATCTCGATACTCGTGCGTGCGATTATCGATTTGGCTCCTGACTACATTGTCGCTGCCTACGACCTGCCGGGCCCGACCCACCGACACCTTGCGTTTGAGAAATATAAAGCCCAGCGCGCAACAACAGACGATGTACTTGTCGCACAAATTATCCGTAGCCGCGATGTGCTCGACGCGTTTGGCATCCCACGCTATGAAGCGTCTGGCTTTGAGGCCGACGATGTTATTGGCACGATAGTAGCAGAGACGAAGGGCGAGAAAAACTTGGAAGTGATTATTGCCTCGGGTGACCTTGACATGATGCAGTTGCTAGACGGCATGCGGGTGCGTGTGTTTCGCATGCGCAAAGGTCTCGCGGATTTGATTTTGTACGACCAAAAATTGTTTGTGGAGGAATTTGGATTTGCCTCCGAGCTCTTGCCCGACTACAAAGGTCTGCGCGGCGACCCGAGTGACAATATCCCCGGAGTTAAAGGCATTGGCGAGAAAACAGCGAGTATTTTAATCGCGCAATTTGGTACTATTGAAAATTTGTACAAAATACTAAAGAAAAATCCAGAGAAAGTGTTGGCCGCGGGTGTGACAGCGGGGATGGTCAAAAAGTTGGAAGAGGGGGAGGAAGAGGCAGAGTTTAGCAAAACGTTGGCCGAAATTAGGCGCGACGCGCCTGTTGACTTTGTGTTGCCGAAAAAAGAGTGGCGCGCGGGTGTTGATGCACAAAAAACACTCAATATGCTCGCCGAGTTCGACTTCCGCTCTTTGGTGCCGCGGGTTAAAACTATACTCGCTGGAAATTCTTTCGGAAAAGTCCTCGGGGGTCCTCGCTCTGCCGGACAAGAGGGGGCAGAGCTTGCGCCAGACTTTCCCTCAAGAATTTCCAGCTCACCCGACGTCTCCCCTCAAAATTCTTTTCTCCCCGCTCCAGACTCCGAAGAGTTCCAAAAAGCGGCTCTTGCGGTGTCAGTTATCGACTCCTCGATAGCAGAGCCGGAGATAGAAGACATCTACCGCGTGGGCGAGTCGAACGATTTTGCCGAGGCGTACAGGAATTTACTCGCAGAAATACAGGCGCGCGGGCTCAGTGATGTATACGAAAAAATAGAAGTACCCCTCTCCCCTGTCTTGCGTCGTATGGAGGCGCGTGGCGTGTTGGTTGATATAAATGTTTTAAAAAAACTTTCGAAGGAGTATACAGAAGAGCTCAATAACCTCGCCAAGCGCATTTACGCCATGGCAGACGAGGAGTTTAACATCGCCTCGCCCAAACAGCTCGGGCAAGTGCTTTTTGACCGGCTTGGGCTGGTCGCCAAGAAAAAGACTGCCAGGGGGCAACGCTCCACCCGTGAGGCAGAACTGGTTAAACTCAAGGGCGCTCACCCGATTATCGACGCTGTCTTGGCGCATCGTGAACTTTCCAAACTCCTCTCGACGTACATCAACGCTATTCCCACACTACTGGACAAACAGAGCCGCCTGCATACGCGCTACGTGCAGATAGGGGCCGCAACGGGGCGCATGGCTTCCAAGGACCCGAACTTGCAAAACATCCCAATCAAGAGTGAGCTGGGTCGTGTAATCCGCCACGCGTTTGTCGCGACAAAAGGTATGCAGCTTGTTTCGTTTGATTATTCGCAAATTGAGTTGCGGGTTTCCGCGCTCCTCTCGGGCGATGAAGCATTGAGTGACATTTTTCGCAATGGCCGTGACGTGCATACCGAAGTGGCGGTTCGTGTGTTTGGGGTGCGTGCCGACCAAGTCTCGTGGGAACAGCGCCGCCGAGCCAAGGTCATCAACTTTGGCATCCTCTATGGTATGGGGGTCAGCGCCTTGCGTGAGTCTTTGGGCGCCACACGCGCCGAGGCGCAAGAATTTTACAACCAATACTTCGAAACGTTCCCGCGTCTTGCGCGCTATCTCGCCGAGGTTAAACAAGATGCCGCGCGACTAGGCTACACGCGTACTTTTTTTGGCCGCCGCCGCTATGTCGAGGGCATCGTCTCGACTATCCCTTTTGTGCGGGCCGCCTCCGAGCGCGCGGCGATGAACGCGCCGATACAGGGCACCGCGGCTGATATACTCAAGTTGGCGATGGTCGAGATTGCACAGTGGATAGAAAAAGAACGACTGCAAAAAGATATCCAGCTGCTTTTGCAAGTGCATGACGAGTTGGTGTTTGAAATTTCGGACATACACGTGCGCGAGCACGCGCCGCATATCAAAAAAATTATGGAGGGCGTGATTTTGGAGAAAGACCGAAAAGGGATACCGTTTACCGCCGATGGCAAAGTGGGGGGTAATTGGGGCGATATGAAAGCGATATGAGCTACGTAAAAACAAACCTTCAGGTCACCGCAATTTTCCTGCTAGAAAATTTCTCTGTCTCGCACCGTCGCGCTCGACTTAGTGCCCTTCAAGTTTATTTTTACTTCGTATGTTAAAAATACTAGTTGGTAACCTGCCTACCGGCAGGCAGGAAAAGCAAAAAGAAGAACTACGTTGGGAAGATGTGAGTGCAGAAGAGTTGGCAATGCTTGCCTCGACCGCGACACTTTTTGGCGGTGCGCGGAGTTTTGTGTTGACTGGCGCTCTCGGCGGTGAGCGGCAAGAGGAATTTCTAGATTTGGCGGAAGTGTTTGTGGAGTCCCCACACACGTTTGTGTTTGAAGAAGAAAAGCTATTAAAAGCGCCCACTACCCAACTACAAAAAGCCGGAGCAATAATTGAGACAGAAAAAAAAGTTGAGAAGAAAGAGAGAGGGTTTGACTCGTTTGGCTTGACGTCTGCGCTTGGCACGCGTGACAGAAAAAAGCTGTGGCTGGGGCTTGTACAGGCGCTCCGAGCGGGAGAAAAACCAGAAGCACTCGCTGGCCTCCTTGCGTGGAAGGCGCGGCAGATAAAAAATGCGCGGCTCTCGCGCGAGCTTGTTGTGCTCTACCACGACAGCCACCGCGGGGCGGGCGAGCTTAGTCTCCTCCTTGAGCGATTTGCCTTGCAATTATAAATACGAACCAAGAGCTTGTTGTAAAATATGGCGTTTTTCCAACGATTCTTTCCACCTACTATTCGAACGACCTCCGTTTATACGAACACCTCTAGAGAAATTTATCTCTTTTTGAAATTTTTTTAGGTTTTCCTTTCCGCTGATGACTACTTCGTTCGGTTTTTTAATTTTTGAGGAAATAGTAAAATCAAAGAGCAACTCCTTTATGAGTTCAAGGGTGT
>JAUSIO010000045.1 GCA_030647845.1 bacterium | reverse complement strand
GCACCCATTTGAAGTATTTGGAGCAGCACAACAAAAAGCGTCACAGTGCTATTGTCAAAAAACTCGGGCTCAAAAAATAGGTTCTAGCTACTAGGTACTAGCTTCTAGTTTTTAAACAGCACCTATTTATGGTTTGTGTCGTATACTGTAGTGAGGTCGATGTTTTTTTATTTTGTTCATTTTATTATTTGCTAGTTCCTAAAAGCTAGTACCTAGTCCCTAACTTAATATGGCTATCATCAAACACAAAAGCCAGCGAGTCGGCATTTTTATAGACACGCAAAATCTTTATCACAGCGCAAAAAACTTATACAAATCGAAAGTAAACTTTGGTGCCGTGGTCAAAGAGGCGCTCGCGGGGCGCGTACTAATACGGGCGGTGGCGTATGTTATCCGCACCGAGTCGGAGGAGGAAAAAAGTTTTTTTGAGGCGCTCAACAAAAGCGGTATCGAAACAAAAGTTAAAGATATTCGTGTCTTTGCGGGCGGCGCCAAAAAGGCCGACTGGGATATCGGGATGGCGATAGACGCTATCGCGATGTCGGAAAAGCTCGACACCATAGTCCTGGCAACTGGCGATGGCGACTTTGTCCCATTGGTCGAATATCTCAAATACACTCAAGGATGCCAGGTCGAGGTCATTGCGTTCGGCAAGTCGGCCTCGGGGCAGTTGCGCGAAGCGACCGACGACTTTATTGACATCTGCGACAACCCGCGCAACTTTTTGATTGGCTACCGCGGCGGCACTGGCGGCGTGCGTAGCTACATCCCCGGCTTCGCGGGGGGCAAAGTAGAAGACGAAGGAGTTGATGTCGGCAAAGAAGTCTACGACGACGCAGAGGAGTAATGACAAACGTTATTCAGTTGCTTGCGCGACCAAGCTTTGTTTGTTACATTCCCTAGCGACCGACACCTCGGGTGATGTACTTCCCCAACGAGATTAACCCGCATCAGAAATAACCCCGCCACCTGCGGGGCTTTTATTTTTTCCGAATTTGGCGTACAGTGAGAATGTTTGGGGTAGTTATTCGGTTCGTAACCGCGAAGCGGGCGGATAGGTAGGCCATCAAAGTTCCTAGAGGCGACGCCTCTATGATTTGAGACCTAAAATCTGGACGCTTCGTATACAACAAATAGTATGCAGAGCAAAAAGTTTGAGATAGAGATTGGTGGCAAAAAAATGTCGGCCGAGTTTAGCGACCTTGCTGAGCAGGCAAACGGCTCGGTAATCGTGCGCTACGGCGAGACCGCCGTGTTGGCAACAGCGGTCATAAGCGAGCGCACCCGTGACGACATCGACTACTTCCCTTTGACTGTTGACTACGAAGAGCGTTTTTATGCCGCCGGAGCAATACTCGGCAGCCGTTTTGTCCGGCGCGAGGGGCGCCCTTCTGAAGATGCGATACTCTCGGGCCGCATTGTCGACCGCACCGTGCGCCCGCTTTTCCCAAACCATATCCGAAACGAAATACAAGTGATTATCACGGTGCTCGCGCTCGACGAGGAAGACCCCAGCGTGGTAGCGGTCAACGCGGCGTCGTTGGCGTTGGCGGTGTCGAACATCCCGTGGAATGGCCCGGTTGCCGCGGTGCGCATCGGCCAGCAGGCAGGACGAGAATCGTTTTCGGAAGCGTCGCCTCTCCTCCCAGCAGCTGGAGAAAACGATTCTCGTCCTGCCGAATCGTTTATCATCAACCCAACATACAAAGAGCGGGAGAACCTAGAACTCGATATTTTGGCATGCGGCCTCGGCGGCACCATTAATATGATAGAGGTCGCCGCGCACGAAGCACAGGAGGAGACGGTTGCCGTGGCTTTTGCCCGCGCCGTGGAAGAGCACGAAAAAATTTTGGCATGGCAGCAAAAAATAATCAGTGCGATTGGCAAACCAAAGCGCGAGATGCCGGCGCCAGAGTTGCCCACGGCATTGGGCGACCTATATGCAGCGGAGTTTGCACCAAAAATGACCGCCGCGGTGTTTTGCGGTGAGGCAGGTAAAAAAAATATCTACGCGCTCAAAAAAGAATTTTTGACGCGCATGGGCGAAGTGGAAGAGTTGGCGGCGTATAAAAAAATCGCTGACCGATTTTTTGAGGAAAAAGTTGACGAGGAAATCCATCGCGGTGCAATCGAGGATAGCAAACGTGCCGACAACCGCGCGTTCGACGAGGTACGCCCCTTGTTTGCGCAAGCAGGCAGGGTCTCCTCTATCTTGCACGGCTCGGGGATTTTTTACCGCGGCGGCACGCATGTTTTTACCGCGCTCACCTTGGGGGGGCCAGGCGACTCACAGCTGGTCGACTCGATGGAAGAGCGCGATGTAAAAAAGCGATTTATGCACCATTACAACTTCCCGCCATTCTCGGGTGGGGAGACTGGCCGCATGGGTGGCATCAATCGCCGCATGATAGGCCACGGCGCATTGGCAGAAAAAGCGCTCGAAGCGGTAATCCCAAGCAAAGAGATATTCCCTTACACAATCCGTTTAGTATCGGAGTGTTTTGCCAGCAATGGCTCGACCTCGATGGGCTCGGTCTGCGCCTCGACCCTAGCACTCATGGACGGCGGCGTGCCAATCTTGCGACCAGTTGCTGGTGTGGCTATGGGATTACTAGTTGAACAACCAGCGCCCAGCAACAAGCCGGCTAGATACCAGATTTTGACCGACATCCAAGGGCCCGAGGACAGCCACGGCGACATGGACTTTAAAGTCGCCGGGACAAAAAAGGGCATCACTGCAATACAGATGGACATAAAGCTCGGCGGCGTACCAGTCTCGATTTTGACCGAGGCACTTGCGGGCGCGCGTGCGGCACGGCTACATATCCTTGAGACAATGCTCAAAGAGATTGGGACGCCGCGCGCAAGCATCTCGCCGCGCGCGCCGGAAATTATCACACTCAAAGTGCGTCCCGACCAAATCGGCCTCGTGATAGGCGGCGGCGGCAAAACAATCAACGGCATCAAAGATACCAGCGGGGTCGAGGACATCACGATAGAAGATGACGGCTCGGTCTTTATCACCGGCAGAAACGGAACGGCGACAAAAGCAAAAGAGATGATTGAGGCGGTTGTGAAGGAGTACAAAGCGGGCGAGGTCTACGACGGCGAGGTGACACGGCTTATGGACTTTGGCGCGTTTGTGAAAATCGGAGCCACGGGAAATCCACCAACTGGTGGGGCCGAGGGGTTGGTGCATGTGTCGGAAGTTGCACCCTTCCGGATTGAAAAAATCGCCGACGCCGTGCAGCCGGGGGACAAAGTTCGCGTTATGATAAAGGAGATAGATGACAAGGGTCGGATTAATCTCTCTATCAAAGCGGCCGACCCGGAGTTTGCCGCGCGCCGTGGACTGAAGCCATCAACCAATAATGGAAGAGAACAAGGACACCGACCTGCCGGAAGCAGGTAAAGAAAAAACCCTGCTAGACATCGATGCAATCCTCCTGCCTAAAAAAGAAGTACACACCAATGCCTCCGCACAGCGCATAAACGCTGGCGTGTTGCTCGAGCAGGAACAAAACGCAACGCTACTTCCGCAGGTGGAACCGCAATCTACCTCCGACGGAAGTTCTCTCGAAAAAGTCCTCGGGGGTCCTCGGTTCGCGGACAAGAGGGAGGATGCGAACCTTGCGCCAGACTTTTCCTCAAAAACTTCCGCCTCGGGCCAAAACTCCGAGGTGCCACCGCTCCAAACCTACAAAGACGACATACAAAAACTGATACAAAAAGATAGGGTCTCGGTGGTTACTATTGCTGCGGCAGAGGCCAGCCGGCGCAGTAATGCCACGAGCGCCACACCAGCAAAAACACCCTGGCCAAACCTCGTCAAAGTATTGCTGATTACCGCAGGTGTGCTGTTCCTACTCGGTGCGCTCGGGCTTATTGCATATTTTTTTGCGCCTGCACGGTCGGTGCCGATTGAGCAAGCACTGCCCGCGCCGTTTATCACTGTCGACACAACCAAAATTATCACGATAGCATCGGGGGCTACCCGCAGTGATACAATGGCAAATTTGTACGATGCAAAAAAGGAATCCTTCTCTCTTGGCTTGGTCGAGTGGCTCGTGCCAGTAACCCCGGCAACGAGCGGTGCCCTGCCCGAGGCAATGAGCGCGCAAACACTCTTGGGGTTGCTTGCGCCAACTATCCCTGCCGACCTGTTGCGCACGATACAACCGACTTTTTTGCTCGGCGTGCACTCGTTTGATATCAATCAGCCATTTTTGATACTCAAAGTTGACTCATACGGACAGGCATACTCGGGAATGTTAGCGTGGGAGAGAAGTATGCACCAAAACCTTGCACCATTGTTTGATTACATACCGCGACAACGTATCCCTGAAGAAAACATTGCAACGGTTTCGACTGGTTCGACTACACTCACCACAGGAAGCTCACCGCAAGCAACCCCTCTCCTGCAAACGGGATTTGTCGACCAAATTGTTGCAAATCACGACGCGCGCGTGCTGCAAAACAACACGGGCGACATCTACTTTCTCTGGACACTCCTCGACCGCAATACGATTGTGATTACCACCAACGAAAACACCCTGCGCGAGATTATCTCGCGCGCAACTATGACAACGATTGTTCCTCTATCGCAGTAGGGTATATGAGCACTTCGTCTCATATACCCGTCGCTCGCTCGAAAATCAAAGTAAACTTTGTTCCACTCGCTCGCTAGGGTATAATCCTCTTGTATGACCAACGAACAGGTAAAGCATTTTAAGAAACGGTTGGAAGAGGAACTGCGGAGCGCGGAGGCAGAACTCAAAAGTTTAGGGTGGAAGAACCCCACAACAGGCGAGTGGGAAGCGACTGGCGGCGACATAGACCAAACCGCGACCGAAAGCGACGAGCTGGGCGACCGGATGGAAGAGTATGGCGAAAACCGCGCCGAAATTGATGAGATAGAAATACAGTGGAGCAACACAAAACGTGCTCTGCAAAAAATTGACGAGGGCGTCTACGGCGTGTGCGAGATAAGCGGCGAAGAAATCGAAGAAGACAGGTTAGAAGCAAACCCTTCGGCACGCACCTGCATCAAGCACATGAACTCAAAGGGACTAGGTACTAGCTTCTAACGAAATCCAAGAGAGCCGCTAGCACCTAGAAGCTAGAACCTGTAAACTTCCTAGATGCAATACGCTCGCGTGTATGGTGCGCAAACGTCCCTGCTCGCGCCGCATATTGTCTCGATTGAAACCGACCTCTCGCGCGGGTTGCACGCGTTTACTATCGTAGGGCTGCCCGACAAAGCGGTCGAGGAGAGCCGCGACCGTGTGGCGGCGGCAATCAAGCACACGGGTTTTGACTCGCCAAAAAGCCGCAACCAAAAAATCGTTATATCGCTGGCGCCCGCCGATTTAAAAAAAGAAGGACCGATGTTTGACCTGCCGATTGCGCTTTCGTACCTGCTAGCGGCGGGTGACATAAAATTTAATCCGAAGGATTTGCTGTTTGTCGGCGAGCTGTCGCTCGATGGCACACTCCAGCCAGTGCGCGGCATTTTGCCCTTGGTTGCCGAGGCAAAGCGGAAAGGCAAGCGCGCGGTGTTTGTCCCGAAAGAAAACGAGAAGGAAGCGGCGCTCGTCCCAGGCATCGACATTTTTGGTGCAGAAAGTTTGGGACAAGTGGTTGATCATTTGAACGAACCACGACGCTCCGGCCGGGGTCCCGACCCCGCGAAGCGGGCGTCGGGAAAGAAGCTCACCCCCGCGCCAAGAACTATACTCGAGCCCAAAGAAAGCGAAACGCAGTTTGCACTCGAAGATATCCGTGGGCAAGCGAGCGCCAAGCGAGCCGCTTTAATTGCGGCGGCTGGTGGACACAACCTGGGGCTCACCGGCCCGCCGGGTACCGGCAAGACCATGTTGGCGCGAGCGCTCGCCTCGATTTTGCCACCGCTGTCGTTTGACGAAGTCTTGGAGGTCAACGGCATCCACTCGGTTGCGGGTGTTCTGCGCCAAGAGCTTATTACAATGCCACCGTTCCGTGCGCCGCACCACACATCTTCGTATGTCTCGATTGTCGGCGGGGGTACAAACCCACGCCCCGGCGAGGCGACACTCGCACACCGCGGCGTGTTGTTCCTCGACGAGTTCCCCGAGTTTGACCGCCGCGTGATAGAGGCACTGCGCCAACCGTTGGAAGACCGGATGATTGCCATTGCGCGGGCAAAAGGGACGGCACTCTTCCCCGCGCGCTTTACACTGGTCGCAGCGATGAACCCATGTCCCTGTGGCAACTGGGGCCACCCAGAGATTGCGTGCACCTGCCCACCGGGCGCACTCGAAAAGTATCGCCGCAAAATCTCCGGCCCGATTGCCGACCGCATCGACCTGTGGACCACGATGGGCCCAGTCGACCTGCAAGAGTTGGGCAAAAAGTCCGTGCAGGGGACGGAAACTCTTCAAGCACGCACGCAAGTTGCCAATGCGCGCGCGGCACAAGAAAAACGTTTTGGTAATTTAAAAAAATCGAATGGCTTAAAACCTTCGACTTCGCTCAGGTTAAACAGCGACCTCTCACCGCGTGAGCTGGAGGATTTGGTGCCACTCACGACAAGCGCGCGCACCACACTCGAAAAAGCAGGTACCCGTCTTGCCCTTTCTCCCCGGGCATTCCACCGTGTCATCAAAGTCGCACGCACAATCGCAGACCTCGACGGCGCACCAGACGTTAACGACTCACATATTTTAGAAGCTCTGCAGTATCGGGAGCGAAAAAATTAGCTATGCACGAAGCTTCGGTCGAACATCTCACGCGTGACAAGCATTTGGGGGCGTTTGTCCGCGGCTATGGACCGCTAAAGTTTCGGCGCGAACATACACAAGAGCCGTTTCAAGCTCTATGTGAATCAATCGTTTATCAGCAAATTTCTGGCATTGCTGCAGCATCTATCTTGAAAAAATTTAGAGTATTATGGCCCAAGAAAAAATTCCCCACACCCGAAGACGTACTCAAAATCAAGATCAAAAAACTGCGCGCAACTGGCATCTCGCCACAAAAAGCACTGTATCTCAAAGATTTAGCAGCGAAATTTAAAGACGGTAGCGTTAATCCAAAACTGTTTCATCGCATGTCGGATGTGGAGATAATCGAACACGTTGTGGTAGTTAAAGGCATAGGAGAGTGGACGGGGCAGATGTTCCTTATGTTTACGCTACACCGCCCCGACGTCTTGCCGACAGGCGACCTTGGTATACAAAAAGGATTTAAAAAACTGTTTAATCTAAAAAACCTCCCGACCCCCGCCAAAATGCAACGCCTCTCCAAAAATTGGGCTGGCCATCGTACTACCGCGTGCTTCTACCTCTGGCGCCTGCTGGATGAGAAGTAAAAATTGCTATCCCCTCATTCCCAATAGGGCTACTGGAACGGATTTGCGGCACCACGGACTTCGAAGTGCACGTGGTTGCCGGTTGACTCACCGGTGTTGCCGACTTTGGCGATTGTCTGCCCTTGTGCGACGCTAGTCCCCGCCGTGACAAGGATTTTGCTGGCGTGTGCGTACAATGTTTGCGTACCATTTAGGTGTTGAATAACAATGTAATTGCCATAGCCACCGTTCCACCCGCCATTGTCGCGCGCGATAATCACAATGCCAGGTGCGGCGGCAAGGATGCTGGTGCCTCGTGGTGCCCCGATGTCCACCGCATTCCACCCGTGCAATCCCTGCGTGATTACGCCACCCATTACTGGCCACGCATAGTAGCCGTTTAGGACAGCGCCCGAGCCGCCGAGATACGGTTCTGTTTTGGTGCCTTTTGCGATACTCTTAATTACTTTTGCACGCGCGCCTGTCACCGTTGATTTTGTTTGCGAGGCAGTGCTTGCAACACTAATCTCGCCGTTTGGAATCAAGACGACAACACCCACCGAGAGTGCCACCCCGTCAGCCAGACCGTTGTACTGGGCGATTTCGTGCGCGTTGGACTTGTATGTTGAAGCGAGCGATGTGAGTGTCTCGCCGCGGAGAACCGTGTGCTGGATACCGGTAATCGGGAGGATAATAAGCGTGTCACCGGGTCGGATAGCGCCACCTTTGATATCATTTGCCCACACAATAGTGTTGGTAGTAACGTCAAACATTGCGGCGATCCCGGAAAGTGTGTCGCCTGCGCGCACCATGTAGACGCTGATTTGTGCCGAGGTGGGCTGATTTTCAATATCAGCGGCAGTGCCGGCCGGACCTTCTTGCGCCAAGAGTGCGCTACCGCCGACCAGCATGATATCGCCACCGCCCACCGCTGGGCTCGGGTCGATGTTTGTTGCCGGTGTAAGAACTGCCATTGTTTGCGAATTTAAAATAGGAGAAGTTGTGTCGCCCGGTACAGGCGCTTTTTGTAAAAAGGTCGAAAAAAAGCTGGCTGACGCCAGGATAGGGGAAAAGAACGAAAAAAGCGCGCCGCCTGTTATAAGCGCTACAAATAAAGCTTTTTTTGCCTTCCCCGGGAGATGTGGCTCAACCGTCGGGGTCGGGTCTATTTGGTGAGAAACTATAAGCCTTTTTTGCGGAAATCGCGGTCAATTTAGTGATTAAATGGCGCAGCAGGGCCATCTTCACCCTCCATACAGACAGTAGTCCAACTATATACCCAGGGCATCTTACGTCAATCTTGCTGTACACAGTATGTAGATGTGTACTGCTTTGGTATACATAGTAGGTGAATCATCTCGAGGGGCTCAATACAGCACAAAAAGAGGCCGTGCTCCACACACAAGGACCGCTCTTGGTCTTGGCGGGTGCGGGTGCGGGCAAGACGCGAGTGATTGCCCACCGCGTTGCGGAGATTGTGCGCCGTGGGGCAGCGCCCGAGGAAATTTTAGCGATTACCTTTACCAACAAAGCAGCCGGCGAGATGCGCAACCGCATCCAAGGCGAAACCTCTCGCTTCGCTGCTCAAGGCTCTCCAAGGTTTCGCCTTAATACTCCGTTTGTATCGACATTTCATTCGCTCGGGCTGTTGATGATAAAAGAGAACGCGAAGTTGTTGGGGTTTACACGCGCGCCAACAATCTGGGACCGCGCCGACTCGCTACGCGAGATAAAGGTGGCGCTCAAACAGTCGGGCGCCGAGGACATCGAGGCGCGTGCGGCGCTTAGTTTAATTTCTAAACAAAAAGGACACGGAATCACCGCCGCGGAGTTTGGAGTCGGAGCAGAAAATTTTAGAGAGCGAGCAATTGCGACTGCGTGGCTTGCGTACGAGCGGGCGTTACACAAAGAGAGCGCCGTGGACTTTGACGACCTGCTTTTGCGTGCGATGCATCTGTTGCGCGACCACAGCAACGTGCGCGAGCGATACCAACAGCGCTGGAAGTATATCCATATCGACGAGTACCAAGACACCAATTTCGTGCAAGCGCAGCTCGCGGAGCTATTGGTGGGAGACGCAAAAAACATCTGCGTAGTCGGCGACATCGACCAAACAATCTACGGGTGGCGTGGTGCCGAGATTGCAAACATTTTGTCGTTCGAAAAAAAGTTCCCCGGCGCAAAAACGGTCTTGCTGGAAGAAAACTACCGCTCAACCAAAAATATTTTGGCGGCTGCCAACGACATTATCAGCAAAAACAACAACCGCGTCGAAAAAAATTTGTACACAAAAAACCAAGACGGCGAGGCACTGTCTTTGTACCAAGCATTCGACGAGTTGGACGAAGCACAGTTTATTGTGCGCAAAATACAAGAACTACGCGCAGGTGAAACCTGCGGAAACTTTCCGCAGGTTAAACCTGCGGAACCTGCGGAGCCTAGGGATTTTGCCGTGCTATACCGCGCAAACTTCCAGTCGCGCGCCATTGAAGAAAAACTATTAACAGCGGGCATCCCCTACCAAGTGCTCGGCACGCGGTTTTTTGAGCGCAAAGAGGTCAAAGACGCGCTTGCGTTTGTGCGCTGTGCCCTTCGTAGCGAGGGCGAAGAAGGCGGTGCCGACTTGGTGCGCGTCGTAAATGTGCCACCGCGCGGTATCGGCAAAGTAACCGTATTAAAAATTCTTGCCGGGCGCGAGCGTGAGCTGCCGGGCGCGATGCGGGGGAAAGTTGCAATCCTTCGCAGTTTACTGCGAAGAATACAAGAAGTCACTGTTACATTGCCGCCGTCGGAGGTAGTCCGTTTTGTTATCGTAGAGTCAGGCATGGAGGGCGTCTTTAAGGAAGACAAAATCGAGGGCGGGGAGCGGCTCGAGAACTTGCGCGAGCTGGTATCGTTGGCGAGCCGTTATGATGGGTACCCAAAAGAAACTGCCCTCGAAAGCTTTCTAGAGTCAGTGGCGCTCCAGAGCGATCAAGACGAGCTTAAAGACGAGCAAAACGCCGTGCGGCTGATGACGGTGCACGCGGCAAAGGGGCTCGAGTTTTCAGTCGTGTTTATCACAGGGCTCGAAGAAGGGCTCTTCCCCTATGCACGCGACCCTTCGACTTCGCTCAGGGCAGGTGACGAAGATGCAGATAAAGAAGAAGAGCGGCGCTTGTGTTATGTTGCACTGACGCGGGCAAAACAAAAAGTATTTTTGAGTTATGCCTCGTACCGCACGGTCTTTGGCTCGAAAAACGCAACCCTGCCATCACAATTTATCTCCGACATCTCCGACCATTTACTCGTGTGGGAGTCGCCGGAGCGACTAGGCAAGACGATATATTTAGATTAATCTTCAAAACATGAGGCTGGTAGACAAGCTTTTAGTTTCACACGGCGAAAGGCATTTGGCGCGTTACAGAAACGGTGCCGCCCAGCTACACCCCGATTTTCTGCAGGCATACTATTCGTACCTTCCGGAGATAGAGCGCTGTTATAAAAAAGCGAGCTATTGGCATGGCACCGGTCGATATCATTACTACCACGCGGACGACTCTCGATATGAAGGCATTGGTGCGAAGCGCGTGGTGAACGTGCTCGAATCTATCTTTGATGAAGGCGCTCTTGTGGGACATCAGGACTTGTGGACGAAGATCAACGGGGAGTTTAAAAAAACGGTTTCCGTAGCGCCGTTCCGTATGCACGCGAGATTATACGCGCACGCTCACTTGCGCGAGGGCGTGTGGCTCGAGTATGTGTTTGGTGGTACGCGGTTTTGGATGGGGGTTATTATCGCGCTGATTGCCAACGAACTGCTTTTTAAACTCCGCGGAGATGGGCGAAATTTTATACGACAGATCGTACTCAACCGCACATCACTAAAGAACTTCCGCACATGGGGAAAAGCTATCCGCAATCTGGATGAATATATGGTACTCCCGCTCTGGCGGGCATATGACTTGCGGTCGGATATCGCGGGCAACCATGCAATACTCTTTGGCATCAAACGTGGAGCTATTAGCGGAGACGGCGTACTTCCAATATTCAAAAAATTTGAAGTCCGCATCGACAAACCTATCGCCCTTAACGATATGACCCATGTTGAGGTACCTCTGGAGAACGTTGAGGAAACAAAAAAATTGCTGGCGGAGAAAAACATCGAGCTTCCGGTTATACCGCTTGAGTTTGGCGAACTCTATTGCAGCCGATTCCCGTTCACAACACTAGTGTATGGATAAAAATATCATCTACGTTTTTATAGACGCCTCTAACTTATGGGCAGCTCAAAAAGCAAAGGGTAAGCTTTTTGATTACACAAAATTGACTCAATACATAAAGAAAAAATTTAACGGGAATTCAATCCAAATTTTTTATTACACTGCCTATCCAGCACAAAGGACGCGGGCGTATAGCATGGATGCAAGGCATAAATTTTTTACATTCCTAAAAAAGGGCCTCGGTTTTATTGTTCGAAAAAAGGAGCTAAAAAGAATCTCTACCATCGATGAAAACGGCGAGACAATCCAAGAGAAAGGAAATATGGATGTCGAAATGACAATCGACGCCCTCCACCATATACAAAAATACGACATCGCTGTTTTCTTTACTGGAGATTCGGACTTCCTGGCCCTCGTATCATATCTGCGCCGAGGTAGTAAAAAAGTCTTCATATTCTCCTCTAAAAATAATATTTCCCAAGAGTTGCGTACTGGCGGGGATGGTTATTTAGACGTTTTGGCTGTGCAAGAAGATATATGGGGTAAAGAGATTAAATATAGGAATGAAAAGGGTCCTTGAAAACGAAAGCCGCCCTCCTTGCGGAGGGCGGCCCTTGGATGTAAAACCCTTCCAGTCCAATGAATAGAACCGAAAGACCTACCTACTATATATCGCTCAAAGTGAAAAAGCAATGATATCCACTGTATACAAAAAGAAATCGTTAGGGCAACATTTTTTGCATAGCAAGACGTACCTAAACGCGGTTGCGGACGCGGCGGATATACAAAAAAGCCTGCCTGCCGGCAGGCAGGGGGAAGTCGTTTTAGAAATCGGCCCGGGCGAGGGAGCCTTGACTGAAGTACTTTTAGAAAGGGGCGCAACCGTGGTTGCGATAGAAAAAGACCATCGGCTTATCGCTCCACTTCGCGAACGCTTCTCGGGGCAAGCTACAACAAAAAAGTTTGTACTAATAGAAGGAGATGCACTTACTTTGGGAGGGCGGGGTTTGCTGGACAAAAGTCTGGCGCAAGGTTCGCTTCCTCTTGTCCGGCGAACCGAGGACCCCCGAGGACTTTTGGGAAGCAAATCCCGCCCGTACAAAGTCGTTGGAAATATCCCGTACTACATCACCGGCGCGCTGATACGGAAATATTTGACCGAAAAACACCAACCAACAACGCTTGTTTTTTTGGTGCAGAAGGAAGTTGCAGAACGTATAACCGGGCACCCTTCGACAAAGCTCAGGGTCACGAAAGAGAGTATCCTCTCTCTTTCGGTAAAAGCCTATGGCACACCGGTGTATGTAAAGACAGTTCCGCGCGGCGCATTTGTGCCAGCGCCCGGCGTGGACTCGGCAATTTTGTTAGTAAAGAATATTTCCCGAGATAACTTTATCGCCCGTTCGACTTCCTTCGACCTTGCTCAGGATAAATCGCTCAGGGCAACCTCGGAGGTTGAAGCAAAATTTTTTATACTCGTCAAAGCGGGGTTTGCACAGAAACGGAAAATGCTCAAACGCAACATCGAGGGTGTATTGGGCAAACACACGCTCGCGCTGATGCAAAAGGCAGGAATTGCCGAAAACGCCCGTGCCGAAGACGTCGCACTCGAGCAGTGGCTTGTGCTTGCTTGTCCTGAGCGATTTACCCTGAGTCCTATCGAAGGGAGTCGAAGGAAGTAAAAATTAAGGGCTTACCGCATCAAGTTGTATCCAAAACCCCGTAAAAATCGGCGGACGAGTTCCAAAACCAGTACACGCATACAGTACAGGTAGATAGAGACCAAGAATTGCCTGCCCTATGTGGGTGGGTGGGAGACCAATAGTCCCCGGCGTGTAGATATATGAGATTGGGAAAAGTCCTGCTGGCACAATAATGATATTTATGCCGCCATTTTTACAATAGTTGATGCTCACAATGCGTACACCGCCAAACGATAATCCGAGCGCCGAAGCAGAAAGGGGCATCAACAACCCACCAAGAATCGCAACCGAAGCGGCGAAGTAGGCAAGACGATTCATACCTATTAAGTATACCCCGCAAAAAAGATTGTATACTAGGGACAATGAAGGTCCGTCGCTACTTACCGAGCGCGCAGTTTACGCTTATCGTTGTGTCGGTTGCCGCGTCGGCGGGGCTGGTATACGCCGCCGACTTTGTTACTAAAGCGGCCGCCACCATGCCTCCGGTTACTGCGGTCGGCACACAGCCGCCCAACGCCCTCGCAAACCAGCAAAACTGGGAGGCGACGCTCTACTCTATACAAGCAGGTCAAGCAGAATCAAACTTACTACCCGAGACACCCGACCAAAACACCGTTGACGCACTGCGGCAAGCCGCGCAAACCGACAATGTCACCGAGAGCGTCGGCAGGACACTCTTGGTAAACCTCACCAACGCAAAAACTCAAGGCCTCGGCGACGACATCCCGACACAAAACCAGTTGATACAAGCCGCTTCGGCACAAATTGGTGTGGCAACACCCTCGCGCACCTACGCACAACGCGACCTTGCTACAGTGGCAGACTCGAACGCCGCTTCGCACGCCTACGGCAACGCACTGGCAAGTGTGTTTGCAAAAAACTCACACAATAACTACGGAGAGACGCTGATTGCAGTCGACCAAGCTACCACACAAGGCGATGCAAGCATACTCAAAAAATTAGACACAATAGAAGCAAACTATCGCGTATTGGTTGCCGATTTGTTGCAGGTTCCGGTGCCTAAAACACTCGCGCCGTTCCACATGGCGCTGATAAATGAGTTTACTCAAACCGCAGATACCTACCCGGGGATACAGAATGCATTAAGCGACCCACTGCGAGGACTCACCACACTGCAAACATACAAGTCGTTGGGCGAGCGAGAACTGCAGATGTTAATAAACATCGCTCAAGCATTCGATAAAAACGGTATACTTTTTAAGACGGACGAGCCAGGCGCTCTGTGGGGCTTGCTCCTGTCGGCGCAACAACTTTAGTTCGATGGATTCGATAAAAACTCACCACAGGCAAACTCACTACCTAGCACATGAACAAAAAGATTTTTTACACTGTCCTCGGCGCCATCGTGGTGCTGGTGGTTGTCGCACTGCTGTGGTGGTGGTTTCTTGGTCAACCACAACCGACACCCTCGGACACGGGGGGCTTTGGCTCGGCACAAAATGCAAGTACCACAGGCATCGGTGGCGACCAAGAGACAAACATCGGCTCGGAAACCCTCTCGACCAAGAGCATCAGCGGGAAGTTGGTACTCGGCACCGGGAGCACTCTCGCACGTGGGGGCACAACCAGCTATGTAACCGGGACAGTAGCGCTTGGGCCGGGGAGCACTATCGCCAAAGGTACAGTAACGCTCGGCGCGGGGAGCACTGTAGCGAATGGCACTGTTACTACTAACGGGGTGGTAACTACTGTTACAAGTGCCACCCCAATTGTCGGTACTATCACCTTGGGCTCGGACAGTACTATCGAAGAGAGCACTACTGTTGCTGTTGAATCAACCACTGCTGCAAGCACGCCTCCTATCACTATCGGCACGGTGTTGGAATCAGACACCACCCTCCAAGACACTACTAACATAGTAACAAATACCGACGTAACCTGGCTTAACCAGGACACTGGGTCGCTCGTATCAGGCATAGGGAGCAACACGAGCATAAAATCAAAAACGACCGTCAACACCGTTTTTAACCCGACCGATATAAACTCGGTAGACAGCTCCAACCCAAGCGGTGGAGTAATCCCGGTCATTGAGATTGCC
>JAUSIO010000036.1 GCA_030647845.1 bacterium | reverse complement strand
TCAGACGCCGCTCTTGGAGTTTAAATTGGTCAAGCAAGGGCTTGAGGCATCCACAACGCTGCAGGGCGGCTTGCCTAACCCCGCCGCGTTTGAGGACACGGGGTTGACCGGCAAATATCTCTCCAGCGCGGCACTGCAGTTTGGCAACGGTAGCAGTGCGCTCCAAACCACGCCGACCGTGCTCATCACCTTTAATGCCGAGGGCACCAAACTATTTGCCGACATTACCAACAAAAATGTCGGGCACGAGTTGGCGATATTCCTCGATGGCAAGGTGCTGTCGACCCCAGTGGTACAAGAAAAAATAGAAAACGGTAGCGCCGTTATTTCGGGGAGTTTTACTCCGCAAGAGGCAAAGGACCTCGCGACCAACCTCAACCTCGGGGCACTCCCAGTGCCCATCGTGCTTGCATCGACCCAGTCAATCGGCGCCACGCTCGGCGACCAAGCGGCGCGCGCAGGTGTCGTAGCCGGTATCATCGGCTTCCTTGCACTCTCGGTTTTTATGCTCCTGTGGTATCGCTTGCCGGGGTTGGTCTCGGTTGTCTCGCTTACCATTTACGTTGCGTTGATGCTCGCGCTGTTTAAACTCATCCCGGTTGTGCTGACGTCGGCTGGTATCGCGGGCTTTATACTTTCTGTCGGCTTGGCGGTCGATGCAAACATCCTTATCGCCGAGCGGATGAAGGAAGAGTTGCAAAGCGGGCGCAAAACGCAGGAGGCAATCCGCGAGGGCTTTAAGCGTGCGTGGCTTGCTATCCGCGACTCAAACATTGCGCACATCATTGCGGCGGTAATCCTCTTTTGGTTTGGCACCTCGCTTATCAAAGGGTTTGCGTTGGTCTTTGGGCTTGGGGTAATTATCTCGATGCTCTCGGCAATCACCATCTCGCGTACGTTTTTGCTGGCGCTTGGGGTAGATGCGCAAACGCGCACCGGTCGCTTTTTGATGCGTTCGGGGCTACGCAACTAACAACAAACAAGTAACAACTTACAACATGCAAATCACAAAAAATCTAAAACAGTTTCTCTTGCTGCCAGCTGTGCTCTCGGTTGTGGCACTTCTTGCAATTATATTGTGGGGCCTCAAACCCGGTATTGACCTCGCTGGCGGCTCTCTCCTGCAAATCTCATACCTGCCTACCGGACAGGCAGGTCCAAATGGTCGCCCGCCGATTACGCAAGTGCAGGCGATTGTCGCGCCTCTCCAGCTTGGTGAGGTGCGCGTGCAACCCACGGGTACAAACGGCTACATTCTGCGCCAGCGCGACCTCTCGACGACTGAGAAAAATAATTTAGAAACGGTACTCGGTGGCTTGGGAGAAATAAAAGAAGACCAGTTTAGCTCGGTAGGGCCAATTTTGGGGGCAGAGCTTTTGCAAAAAGCGTGGATTGCTATTGTGCTGGTGGTTGGCTGCATAATCCTCTTTATTGCCTTCGCCTTTCGTCATGTGTCCAAGCCCGTCGCCTCGTGGAAGTACGGGGTCGTGGCGATTGTCACGCTCTTGCACGACATTTTAATCCCGACCGGCGTTTTTGCATTTTTCGGCTACAGCGTGGGCGCTGAGGTCGGAGCGCTATTTATTGTTGCGCTCCTCACTATACTTGGCGTATCAATCAACGACACCATAGTCGTCTTCGACCGTATCCGAGAAAATTTGCGCCTAAACGAAGAAAAACGTCGCCACGAAGCGTTCGA
Source organism: bacterium (assembly GCA_030647845.1). Lineage (GTDB taxonomy): Bacteria > Patescibacteriota > Minisyncoccia > Phycocordibacterales > SBAW01 > GWA1-54-10. Next base: position 4,782 of record JAUSIO010000036.1, on the reverse strand, counting down.
CTCGGTTGTGGGGAGGAGCATTATGCAAACGCTCGCGCGCTCTATCAACACCTCGCTCACCGTGGTCATCGTCCTGTTCGCGCTCTTTTTCCTCGGGCCTGCCGCCACAAAAGACTTCGCGCTCACCCTTATTGTCGGTATGGTCGCGGGCACGTACTCCTCGATATTCCTCGCCGCGCCGCTCCTTGTGGTGTGGGAGCAGTGGTCGCACAAGGAAAAGAAATGAAAAAGAAGAAGCACACGGGACCTCTCACTAAGGAGTCAAAGATTTTTCGAGTGCCAAAAGTGTGGGGAGAGGAACAGTGGATAGTCAACAAATCCTATTGTGGTAAAAAGCTGTTATTGAAGAAAAACTACCAGTGTAGTTTGCATAGCCACAAAGAAAAAGACGAAACATTTTATGTGCAAAGCGGGAGAGTGGCGATGGAGCTCGGGGGAGAGCAGTATGTATTGCACCCGGGAGACACGGTCCACGTGGCTCCTAACACTCCCCACCGATTTACGGGTCTCGAGGAGAGCGAGATATTTGAATTTTCAACAACACACAAAGATTCGGACAGTTACCGTTTAACGCAATCGGGGCATATAGATACCGAGCGCTTTAGTAGGGAGACAGAGATAATCAAACGCTTTCCAAGAAGCAGAGTTCTGGTGGTAGGAGACGTAATGCTCGATACCTACTTACACGGATCGGTTGAGCGCCTCTCGGTTGAGGCGCCGGTACCCGTTATGCGCTACGAGCACGACACGCACCTACCAGGGGGCGCCGCAAACGCCGCGCGCACAGCGCGCTCGCTCGGGGGCACGGTTACACTTGTTGGTGTCGTCGGCCGCGACAAGGCGGCCTCAACCTTGCGTGCCCTGCTGGTGAAGGATAGTATACGCCCGCTCCTTCTCATCGACCCAAAGCGTATCACGACGCAAAAACAGCGCTTGGCGATAAAAGGGTTCCAACAACTAGCGCGGCTCGACTACGAGGACACGAGCGCACTGAGTCCCACGCAGGAAAGGCGCCTCATTACCGCGGTGCGCAAAGCCACAACAACAGCAGATGTGATGCTCTTGTCCGACTATGCCAAGGGAGTTTTTTCGCCCACCGTTCTGCAGAGCTGTATCGCGATTGCTAAAAAAAGAGGCATACCGGTTGTGGTCGGGCCTAAGCCCACGGGACATTCCTATCTCGCTGCAGTAAAAGGGGCTACTCTTTTTGTCCCGAACCGAGCAGAAGCGCAAGTGCTGGGCGGCAATATAACAAGTGAGTTGCTTGCACGGCGGTTGGCAAAAAATGTACAAGGGAATGTTCTTGTTACGTTGGGAGAAAAAGGAATGTTGCTTGCAGAAAACGGCAAAAAACTTTTGCATTTTCCTACTCTCGCCCGTTCGGTCGTGGACATAACCGGTGCCGGAGATACCGTGGTCGCGACGTGTGCGCTTGCGCTCGCCGCTGGCGCCACACTCGCCGAGGCCGCCGACCTCGCCAACCGGGCGGCAGGCATTGTGGTCGGGAAGCCCGGCACCGCAACCCTCTCGGCAGACGAGTTGCGTGCTGTCTTGTAATACGACCATACATTGTGTTATAATATCGGTGGATAGTTTTACCTCCTGTAAAAAGGATAGACGCCATGTTCGACCCGAGGCGTAAAATATTCACGCTCGAGCAGCTCGTCCCGATTGTTGAGGGCCTCAAACGGGAGGGCAAGCAGATTGTCACAACGAGTGGTCGTTTTGACATCATACACTCAAGCCATACAAAAAATCTTGCGATGGCCCGCAGGCAAGGCGACGTGTTGATAGTCGCCGTCACCTCGGACCGCTTAGCGAGTGAGGGTGACCATCAACTGATTACGAACGAAAGCGACCGCGCCTATGTGGCAGCGGCTATGCGGGCGGTCGACTACGTCTTTGTCTCCGACAACAGCCCAGTCGCGTGGATTGCGCTGTTGCAACCCGATGTTCATGTAATGGGGGGCAGCCCGTTTTCGAGTGCTTTTGTCGAGGAGCGGCGCGTGGTCGAGGAAAACGGCGGGAAAGTGCTCGTTGCGCCACATTTGACAGAGCGCACAGATGTCGAGCTCGCCCAGCGGATTATTGTTTCAGCACTCGTCTCGTAGCAAGCGCACCCTTGGGTGCGCTATTTTTTATTCTGGTACGATACGGGTATGATCATCGGCATCACGGGGACAGACGGTGGAGGCAAGGGGGCGGTGGTTGAGTATTTGGTTGGGCAAAAAGGGTTTATACATTGCTCGGCACGCGTGCTGTTTGTTGATGAGATTAAAAAGCGAGGGCTTGAGGTAAACCGCGCAAATACGCGCATTGTTGCCAACGACATGCGTGCAACCCACGGCGATGATTTTTTGATTGCAGAGTACCAACGCCGTACAGGTTTTGATACAGCAAAAAATTATGTAGTTGAGTCACTGCGCACGACAGCCGAAGTTGCGACGCTCAAAAAGTTTGGTGGCATATTGTGGGCAGTCGATGCCGACAAACATGCCCGGTACGAGCGCATCCAACTGCGCGCCTCGGGAACCGACGAAGTTTCGTTTGAGGAGTTTGTGGCGCACGAAGCACTGGAGATGAACGACCCCGACCCGCACGGTATGCAAAAAGCAAAAGTCATCGCCGCCGCCGACCATATTTTTTACAACAACGGCACTCAAGCCGACCTCTTCGCCCAAGTGGAGGAGGTGTTGGGGAAAGTGGGGGTAAAATAGCTGGTGTGAGATTACGGTTTACAAATCACGCACAAATTGGGATGCTAGAGCGCAGTATTTTGGCTTCTCGTGTTGCGGATACTCTGCGTCACCCAGATGCTTGCATGCCAGGAAGAGAAGGAAAAACTATTTGTCTAAAAAAGTTCGGCGCAAAGACGCTCAAGGTGGTTTTCCGCAGACACGGTCTTGGCGGAAAGGGCGAATATGTTATAGTAACGACATTCTACTTACCATGACCACCACCAAAGACATAATGAGCGGAACTTATGATGCGGAGGCGGACGCGATGTACATCCGCGTCAAAAAGGGGAAAGTCCACAAAACTCATGAAGTGAGCCCTTCGGTTATTGTTGACGTTGACAAAGGGGGGCATATTCTTGGTATTGAGCTTTTGGACGTATCGAGCCAAATCCCGCAAAAAAGCATTATCCAGTCCATCAGGATGGGCATACCCGTAGCGTCTGTTTCTGCCCACCAAATAATAAAATCAGTATGAAGAAGTTTTTTACAGGGGTTGTGCTCGCTAACTACTCCACCAAAGGCAACTACAATCCGTACACGGGCAAGAGCGGAACTGCAAATCCATATAAGTGGTAGCTGTAATTCCGCAGGTTAAACCTGCGGTTTAGAAAAAAGATATATGCGAGCGTAAGAAGTATCGATATGAAACTCCGACACCTACCAATCTATGTAACCGTCTTGGCTTGGCTCATTGTGAGATGGAATATACACGCCATTTCGAGTGAAGATATGTGGGTGCTACTTGCGGCCATAACCATAGGCGGTTGTCTTTGGTACAAATCGTCAAAAGACGAAATAGTGGAGCAGAAAGAAAAAGAAAAGCTAGATAAAATTACAAAGAAGTATTTTTAGCCTACGGCAAGGTTTTAGCCTACGGCAAGGTTTAACCTTGCCGTGCAGGCAAACGTCAAATACGATGGCCTGACTTCCTTTTTGGGGCGGCTATACTACAAGCATAACCATAGAAAAAACCCTGTTGCATATACGTATGCAGTGGGGGTTTTTCTTTCTCCACAGCAATGTGAGACTTTGCTGTGGGATTATAGACAGAAAAGTGTGATTTGATATACTGGGATGTATGAATGAATCGGTAATCACCATCATCGACGACAAAAATCTGCGCGGTATCGTAGGACCCTCTTCCGTCGTATCCAAAGAGATGCTTGAAGACCTCGTTGATTTCATTGAAATGTCTTCCACCACATCAATAGACCAAGACGATAGTCGTATCAAAGAAGCGGACCGAGCTGATTCTTGGATTCCCTTTGGAGAGGCCAAGAAGCGCGCCAAGAAAACTCAATAGCCATGCTTATAGTGAGCATCCATCCGCGTGCAGAAAAAGAATTGTTTAATATTCCTAAGAAGTTTCGAGACGCGATTATTCGCGAAGTTGAATCGCTAAAGAAATTTTCACATCCACACCAGCATCGACAGATTATTAAGTTGGGAGGCAGGGAGAACAGATACCGACTGCGCGTTGGCGATTATCGGGTCAAGATGGAACTGCGAGACGAGGTGGTGAGAATATACGAGATCAAGCATCGTCAAGCCGGTTATTGATTATTAAAGCTATTTGCTACACGGCAAGGTCGCGCCTTGATATAGGATTGAGGTAAAACCCGTGCTTGACTTCCTTTTTGGGGCGGCTATACTGCTGTGTATGACTTCCTGATGGTGGATATATCTCTTGTTCTTAGAGACCCGCCGTTGGCGGGTCGTATTGTTTTTTGACAAGTGAATAAAAACCCCGCCGTTGGCGGGGAAGCATCAAATCGAAACTCCGACGTAAAAAGTCGGAGCCCCGACCGAAGCGTCGGGGATGATCACATCTAAGCAAGAAACCAAAGAAGTCCTTCTTAATTTCCGTAAGAAGGCAAACAAGAGAGAAGCAAAGACACTTTTCTCTTGTTCCGTTTACCCTGAGGCCGCGCAAGCGGTTCGAAGGGTTCATCTAAAAATTGTGAAGCAATTTTTACCCTGAGCTTGTCGAAGGGTAGAAACCAAGTCACTTTAATTTAGAGTTTGATCCTAGCTCAGGATGAAT
>JAUSIO010000032.1 GCA_030647845.1 bacterium | reverse complement strand
AAGTCATTACTTCACTTTGTTTTGGAAATAGGTGCGAGTTTGGTACAATAGAGACACCAAATAATCTTTTATCTCAAACTTAAACGCAAAAATCGTTTGGAGGAGCGGCTTTTTGTTTTTGTGGTATATTAGGCGTATGTCAAAAACAAGCACACTCGAACTTGCAATGAGCAAGGCCCAAGCACTCCCCAGCGCGGCGCAGGAGCAACTCGGCCGCGAGTTTTTAGACCGAATAGCAACACTCGCAGAACTACGTAAAAAGATCCAGATAGGTATCGACGAACTTGATGCTGGTCTTGGCGTTGAAATCGATATAAAAGCAGAACTTCGAATGCTCCACAAACAACATGGCGCAGCGTAAGAAAGTCGTTTGGTCGCCAACAGCTCGAATTGAAAAACAGGTACAGTAAAGTGCGGTTGTAATGCACCCTTAGCTCAGTTGGTAGAGCAACTCTTTTACACAGAGAAGGTCGTAGGTTCGAGCCCTACAGGGTGCACCAAGTTAGTGTTTTGCTGCCCGCAGCTTTTTTGTCAGTTCCTGGAGTTTTTTTAATGTAATAGGGGAGAGATAGTGTTCAAGCCCATGGATGTCATGCTCCTGCACTTTTTTAGGAACGCCGATAGCCGTAAAAAAATCAACCAGAGCTTCGTGGCGGTTGTGGATGGCAAGTGCAACGCGCCGGCCTTTCGGAGTGAGGGTTAATTCTTGGTAGGGTTTGTAGGTTATATAGCCTTGCTTTTTCAAGCGTTCGGCCATTTGGCTTACGGACGGTTTGCGTACTTTGAGTGCGGCTGCGATCGCCGAAATGCGGGCTTCTGTGTCTTTGGCGGTCAGCAGATATATAACGTGCAGATAGTCTTCCTGGTCCATGCCGAAATAATCGCGATCGGGAGTCTTACGCTGTTTGAGATGCATGACCTTAGGATATCCACACACCTGGGGCTTGCGCAAGCGTAGGTCAAGTATGTTAGTATGGCCTAACTATTAGTAGTAGCACCATAACTTATGGCGAACGGACGGCGTGGCGTATGTCAAAAATAACTAAGCTCAATGTGATAATTGTCACGACAGGGACAGTGCTTTTTGCGGTATTTCAGATATGGTTATCGGTCGACCGTAGCCGGCAGGACAGTATAGAGAGCCGCAGTAATACTGAGCATGATGGAGCGTATCATCATGGAAGTGCTCAATACGCGGCGCAGGCGGCGATTGGTGTGGTGGGAACGATTTCTACCGCGGAGTTTGACCCTATGCGCTTTCTTACGACCTGGAACTTTAATAACTTACCACGTGAAGAGCGAGCGAAAGTGTATAAAGAAACGAGACGCACCGACGGGAGCATACTCAGGGAGTACTGGATTACTGCGGAAGACAAAGACATAGAAATCGCGCCGGGAGTAGTGTTCCCCGCTTGGACGTATAACGGACAGGTGCCGGGGCCAACGATACGGGCAACGGAAGGCGACCTCATCCGAATCTATTTCACGAACAAAGGTTCAAAACCCCATACCATGCACTTCCATGGCTTCCATTCGTCTGCAATGGATGGAGCAATGACGCATGATTTCGTGCTGTCGGGCAAGAGCTTTACGTATGAGTTTGAAGCGGCACCCTCTGGGCTGCATCTGTATCATTGCCATTCTCTGCCCATTTCGCAGCACGTCAACCACGGTCTCTATGGCGCATATATTGTTGATCCTAAAAACGACACGCGGCCAAAACCCGCAAAGGAGTTTGTGATGGTTTTGAATAGCTTCGATACTAACTATGACGGGGAAAATGAAGTATATGCAGTAAATACCAAAGCTTTTTACTACGACAAAAATCCAATCAAGGTGAAGCGCGGAGAGCTGGTTCGCCTATACGTCGTTAACACAGTTGAGTTTGATCCAGTTAATTCATTCCATTTGCACGCAAATTTCTTCGACGAATATCGCACTGGCACTAAGATGCAGCCGAGCCAATTTACCGATACTACCTCTTTTGTTCAGGGAGAGCGTTCGGTTTTAGACGTGCGGTTTCGGGAGCCAGGCAAGTACATGTTCCACGCCCATCAGAGCGAGTTCACCGAGAAAGGCTGGACGGGCATGTTTGAGGTAACCGAATGATAAAAATGCCTATGCAGAAACACAAAACTCTTATCAGTGCCGTTCTGCCGCTCTTACTGCTCGGCATGTTTATCTACCTTTTTGTACGTATTGGTCCAGCGGGAGTGTTTGTCAATTCTGTAGCGCCGATCGAGAGCCTCTTTATCGAACGGGTAGTTCTATCGCCGGAGCATCTGCAGCTTACGGTTCTCAACGACGGTCCGGAACCGGTGACAATAGCTCAGACGCTGGTAAACAACGCGTATTGGAAGTTTGGCATTGAGCCCATGGCAACTCTCGAACCGCTTCGGAGAGCCGTGGTTGATATCAACTATCCATGGGTGGAAGGGGAGCCGTTGCGTGTGGCGTTGCTGACCTCTCTTGGTACTCCGTTTGAGCATGAAGTGGCGGTCGCAGTTGTCACTCCGGGACCTGACGGGATCTATGTACGGGCGTTTGTGTTGCTCGGTATGTATGTGGGAGTAATTCCGGTGCTTCTCGGGTTATTGTGGCTTCCATTCCTGCGCCGACTGCGTGAGCGATGGTATAGTGCGCTACTTGCGTTTACGGTCGGACTCCTGGTTTTTCTTGGCGTAGACGCGCTTGCAGAAAGCTTTGATCTCGCGGGCGAGCTGCCTGCGGTTTTAAACGGTATTGGAATTCTAGTGATTGGATTTGCACTTTCGACACTTGCGCTTGCTACCGTGAGCTACAAAACGGAACATCTCCGTATCGGTCGCGATGGGCACACTCAAGCGCTTACCTGGGGCTATCTCATTGCACTTGGGATCGGTATCCACAATCTTGGCGAAGGGCTTGCTATTGGAAGTGCGTACGCCTTGGGAGAAGTTGCATTAGGGAGCGCTCTCGTCATTGGGTTTATGGCGCACAATCTAACAGAAGGTGTCGCTATTGTGGCACCACTTGCCCGGACGATCCAAAATATAAAAAGCAGTTTCCATCACATTGTACTCATGGGGCTTGCGGCCGGAATGCCGACCATCGCGGGGACCTTGATTGGAGGTTTTGCCTACTCCACGATACTCTCGCTGTTTTTTCTCGCTATAGGGGCAGGAGCCATTTTTGAAGTTTCTTTTGATATCCTCCGTGGCATGAAAGGTGAACACAGATGGCTTACACTTTTTTCGCTTCAGAATATGTGCGGCTTTCTACTCGGCCTGTTGGTTATCTATGTTACAGGTCTACTTGTTGCATAAAGTATGAAAAAGCTTTCTATCGGAATCGGGGTAGTTGTGGTAGCGGTATCAGTTTTCGTTGCCGTTGTCCTTGCCTCAAAAGAGGGTGTTGGTTTTGCACTGGTGCGTGAATTGATGGCAAGCGTCGGGATTGTTGCCCGGGAAGAAATAACGGTAGAAATCGCGAACATGGCCTTCCCGTCGTCCACGATTACTGTGCGCCCGGGAACCAAAGTAACGTGGGTCAATAAGGACGTTGCGAGGCATAATGTTCTCGCAGATGACGGGAGCTTCAAGACTGAACTCATTGGCCGAGGAGAGAGCGTGTCCGTAACGTTCCAGAAAGAAGGAGCTTTTTCGTACTACTGCGGCCCGCACCCATTCATGAAAGGTGTTGTAACTGTTGTTGAGTAATTGGTCGGGAAGTTAGTATAAAATGCACTACGTCTTCATCCACGTTATAGCTTGATTACATATGCAGGAACCAAGAGTGATATATCAAGACGATGCGATACTGGTTATCGATAAACCGGCGGGGATGATTGTCTACCCTCCTTCGACAAGCTCAGGACAAGCGACCAGCAAGCACGACTACCCGGCACTCTCGAGCTGGCTCGAGAAAAAGTATAAAGAAATATATTTTGTGCATCGCATCGACAGAGAGACCAGTGGCGTGCTGGTGGTGGCACGGGACGAAAAAACATTTGAGGTGTTAAAGAAGCAATTTAAAAATCGCGAAGTGCGCAAAGTATACCGTGCGTTTGTGTACGGTGTTATAAAAGACGAGCGCGGCGTTATCGACAAGCCAATCGGTAGTGCGCGCGGCGGCCGCGGTCCACGCTCGGCGTCGCTCCCACACGGCGCGGTGCGCGACGCGCTCACCGCGTACCGTGTTATTGCACGGAGTAAAGGAACGACCCGCGACGCTTCGGTCGGGACAAGCTATGTCGAAGTGTTCCCCAAGACTGGCCGCACGCACCAAATCCGCGTGCATTTCTCGTCTATCCAGCGACCGATTATTTGCGATGTGCTCTACGCGCCAACGCGTCCGCCTCTGCTTGGATTTACCCGCCTCGCGCTCCACGCGCTTTCGATTGCATTTACCCACCCTTCGACAAGCTCAGGGCAAGCCCCACAAGAAGTTACCTTTGAGGCACCCCTGCCAGAGGATTTTGTCGCGGCAGAAAAATTGTTGGAAAAGGCGTAGTAAAAGTTGTCGAGCAAATGGTCTGGCCTCGCCTGACCGTCTGGAAGAACGGGCAGGACGAGGAGATCCGAGGACCTTTGTGAGACAAGCTTTTGCGAAGTTTTTCCTTATATGTTACAGTCTCCCCACATGAAATCAGGCGTTGTTACAACCCCAGTTAATAAAGAAGAGCGTGCGGCCTTGGGTCTGCGTGCGGGCGACACCGTGCGTGTTTGGCAAAAAATCGAGGAGCTCAAAATTGGCCGCGCCGCCAACAAAAAAGTGACTACCACGCGCCAAGCGCGCACCCAGGCGTTTGAGGGGTTGGTGTTGGCGGTCAAACACGGCACCGAGCCGGGCGCGACCTTCACCGTCCGCAAGGTCTCTTCTGGTGTCGGGGTTGAGAAAATCTTCCCGCTCTACTCGCCGATGATAGACCAAGTCGAAGTACTGCGCCGCACACGCACGCGCCGCGCAAAATTGTACTTTATCCGCCGCAAGGCAACGCGCGACATCAAACGCGCGATGCGCCGCTCGGTGCAAGTTGCACCTGCTGTAAAAGCAGTAGTAGTCGAGCCTGAAATCGAGGCTCCTATTGTAGAAACTGCCGCTGAAGAAGTTGCCGCAGTGTAATTTTTTTAGTTGAAAATTGAGAAAATGTTGAGTATAGTTGGCGAGCGGCTTTAGTCACATGTCCAGGTGTCGTAATTGGTAGCCGAGCATCCTTGAGGTGGATGTGCCGAAAGGCGTGGAGGTTCGAGTCCTCTCCTGGACACCAGTAGTAATATTATGGTGGAAATATTTTATTATAAATTTTTTATAATATGCAATTTTTATTAAATTACTTTCCAATATATTGCGAGAAACTGGGTTTAAATTTTTTGACTGAGCCATTAAATGCTATTAGTAATTTCGCCTTTTTTATTGTTGCATATTTTCTGTATCAGTCTTATCGCAAGTCGAAAACATTTAAGAATATTTACTTTCCTTTAATATTTCTAACAATTTTAATAGGGCTGGGAAGTTTGTTGTGGCACACTCATAGAAGCTCGATTACTTTGTTACTTGATACGGTACCCATTTATATTTTATTCCTTTTTATATTTTACTTTGTCGCAAATTTTTTGTTTAGCAAAAAAATTACAATTTTTATTCTCTTTTTCTATTTATTTACTCAGTTGTTTTTATTATTCTATGTTCCAGTAGAGTTTTTGAACGGATTGCCACGCCATCTTTTTCCTTTTGTCCTGCTACTCTTTTTAATTTTACTAATTTATAGAAAAGTTGGACGTGTTGCTATTAGTCTGTTATTGCCCGTTGCTATTTTTGGACTGGCCATTGCCTTTCGTACAATTGATTTATCTTTATGTGAGATAATACCAGTCGGCACACATTTCTTGTGGCACATTAGTAATGCTGTAGCAATTTATTTTGGCGTAAATGCCCTTATTAAAATTAAGCAGGCTGCCATGATACAATATAAAATGTAATGCGGCGCGCCAGTTTCACTGGCACGAAATTCGGCGGCGGCGGAAAAGCGAGGGCGGGCAAAAATTCCTTCCCCCAACCCCTTCCTTTTTGCCCGCCCGAGCGTCAGGATTAGTTCCAGCCGTGCGAAGCGCGGCAGTGGGTCAATTTCTTTCAAAAAAAGTTCGCGCAAAGTGTATGATTACTGCACTAACCAAAACCTACAGCGGTATCTGGCGATAGTTGGGTGGTGGCGCGCATGAGGCGCACGCTGCGTTTGGGGTTGCCCCTGCAGAGGTGGTAAACCAGTCGACGAGCTTTTGTGTGTCAGCCGTGTAGTTGTTTGAGTCCAACACCACGACCGCGATACGTCGTTTCTCGCCATCTATTGGTAGCGAAAAAACCGAGACCATCGTGTCCCGCGCTTGCGTTGTATGTCCTACCTTGCCACCCACAAAAGAGGCAAGGTCGGAGAAGGCGTTAAAGTTGGTAAGCGTATAGTGCGAGCCGTCATCGGCGACGATTGTTTTGCTCGGTGCGCGCGTAATGTTCCACACAAACGACTTTTTGTTTGTTAGATACACCGCAAGGCGGTAGAGGTCCTCGGGTGTGGACACATCGTCAGGTGATATACCACTTGTGTCGGCAAAGGTAGTCGAGATCATGCCAAGTGCTTGTGCGGTGGTGTTCATCCACGCTACAAATCCGCGCGTGCCATAGTGTGCCGCGAGCGAGTCGGCTACGGCGTTGTTCGACTGCATAAGCAGTGGGTAAAAAAGGTCACCAACGAGAAATGTTTTTGGAATAGTGTTTGTCATGTCTTGCGGGTTGGCCAACTCGCCTTCCTGTACAGCTATCTTTTTATCTAGGCTGATGGTTTCGTTTGCCACAAGCGCGGTCATGAGTTTGGTAACCGAGGCGATAGGGCGCCGCTCTTGCGCGTTTTGCTCTGCGTATATGTCGCCAGTGTCAATGTCCGCCACAAGGTATGAGTGGGCATCGATGTGCGGTGTGGGTGTGGAGGTGAGTACGAGCGGCGGCAATGGGGCATCCTGTTTTGAGTCATAAGCAAACACTCGTGTGCCAATATCCGCGAATGCAAAAACCTGTTCGGCATCTGCGGTGCTCAACTTTATACAACCGCCGGAGAAGGAGGCGGACACCGGTGTGCCGTCGGGGTAGTAAGTCAGGCCATGGATGAAATAGTTGCCGTAAAATTGCATGCTATAGGGCATGTAGACGTGGCCGATAGTTGAAAAATGCGTTTGCTCCTTGGTTTGGATGGCGTAGAATCCGCTCGGTGTCTCCCACGGTGTACCCGGCTTGCCTTTGGTGAGAATGGGATACTCAGCGGTGGTCGTACCATTTTCATACAGATAGAGCTTCATGTTGACCAAGTCGGCGGCAATAAACTTGGCCTTCGGAGGCACTGCCTCGGCGATGGTTAGTACATTAATAATGCGCTGCGGCGTGGTGCTCGAGAGCTCTGCGGCCGCGTCTGTTGACCCGGTTGGTGTGTCTTGTATTGCAACGAGCGTCGAAGGAGTCGGCTGTGTAAAGTACGCGAGCGCATATACAAAGCCCCAGTGTCCGGCGCCTAGAACGGCGAGACACACAGCAAACACCTTAAACGCAAAATAACAACCTCTCCAGTCGAACGAATGGTTAACCTTGCTCACAACTCTATTCTATATCAAGATATACTACACGCATGTTAAAACTTTTTTTTGCACCGACTCTGGTATCGCTCGTGGCGCTTGGCGCGGTGTTTGTGTGGGGCGGGGTAGGAGCGCTTTTGTTGGCAACTGCGCTCGCCGTACTCGAAATTACCCTCTCGTTCGATAATGCGGTCGTTAACGCAAAGGTGCTCTCCGAGATGTCGCCGGTGTGGCAGAAGCGCTTTCTTACCTGGGGCATACTATTGTCTGTCTTTGGTACTCGGCTCGTGCTCCCCATACTCATCGTTTCGGTTGTTGCCTTTGTCTCGCCCGTAACCATCACGGTACTCGCACTTCAAGACCCAGAAGAGTACACGCGGCTACTCACTGCCGCCGAGGCGGCTATAAAGAGTTTTGGTGGCGCGTTTTTGCTCATGGTGTCGTTAAAGTACTTCTTTAACGTTGCAAAGGACGTGCACTGGTTTGCCCCGCTTGAGCGCCACTTGGTTAAGTGGGGAAGGATCGAGGCGGTAGAAATAGCTTTTGCACTTCTTGTCCTCTTGGTCGTATCATTTTTTGCCCATGACCCTGCCGAGACCGTTCTCCGTGCCGGTATGATTGGTATTATTCTTTTTACCGTTACCGAAGGGGTCGCCCACGGGCTTGGGGTCGAGGCAAAGGGCGCGGTACGCACCGGTACTATGCTCTTTGTCTATCTCAACCTGCTCGACTCGGCATTCTCGCTCGACGGCGTCATTGGCGCCTTTGCGCTGACCACCTCGCTCCCCATCATCGTGGTTGGTCTTGGCATCGGCGCATACTTTGTCCGCGCTTTGACACTCCACTTGGTGCGGGCAAAAACACTCGAGGCATTGCGCTACCTCGAACACGGCGCACACTGGGCTATTTTTGGTCTTGCGTTGGCGATGTTTGCCGGCCTGATTGTAAAAGTGCCGGAGGTAGTCATTGCAATAATCGGGCTCGGCTTTATCGCGCTCGCCTACATTTCGTCGCGTCGCGCACTGCGAGTGCGCGAGATTGTCGACACCCTTGGGTAGCTCCACACCAACCGTTCGCTAGCTTCTAACCCCCCTGTTTGCTATAAAGGACGGGTGCGATGTATGGTGGCTATGGTGTAACGGTTAACACTCAAGTTTGTGGAACTTGCAATCAGAGTTCAATTCTCTGTAGCCACCCAAAAATAAGAAGCGAGGCGACTATATTTTTGGCGTGTGCCCGCATGGGTGCACCCAGCGTTTTGAGGCTTATTTTGTAAGGGTATTTTTATGCAGCAATTGAACTTGACAGCTAGTTTATAGTATGATATCCTCGCAAAAGATGATTTAGAACATATCCACTCGTCTTGCCGCAATAACGCGGTTTTCCAAAATGAGGAGATGACAATGAGCCGTGAAGTCCGCAGAGTTCCCGCAAACTGGGAACATCCGAAAAACGAACGTGGGCATATCGCCCTGTTCGGCGGCAGTTTCAAGGAAAGCGCCGCCAATTGGGATGAGGAAGCCGCCCAGTGGGAAAAGGGCTTCGTTCGCGACTACGCAGTCAAGGGCAAAGGCTGGAAACCCAAGGACACTTCTTCGGCATCTCAGGCGTTGGTCTAGTCAGCGGTGTGGAAGGGATGTACCGCAAATAAGCTTCAACGCTGGCAAAAACCCAGCATCTCAAAGGCCTCTCCGCGAGCAATCGTGGGGAGGTTTTATTTTGTATGCTTGTATAGCCCGCCGTGGAGTATAATCACACCAGCATCGGCTGGAGGTCTGGAATATAGATTGTGGTATCGTTTCTACGCTCAAATATGGTTCTAACATCCGAGTCGAGGAGTGGGTATGTTCACTTGCCCTTTATATAGGGAGGGTATACACTGTGCCTACTACACTTGAACGGCATCCTATATGGGTGCCGTTCGTTATTTATCCATCCGTAGGCGCTCCCGCAGATACTCAAAATCACGGAAGTTACTACCTGCGAACCGTCGTATTTCTTTGGCTGTTCTCGGTCCCCGAGAAAGCACGATAATCTCTTTGCCGTTTGATTTTAGATGTTTTAGGACAGGCAGAAAGTCGCCATCGCCCGAAAGGATTATGGCGCGGTCAAAGTCGTCTTGGTCCTTCATCAATCGGAAAGTCATTTCAACATCACAGTTGGCTTTGCGCCGCGTTGCCCCGTCTTCCTGCTCGTAGGATTTCACAGGTTTGAGAAACAGCTCATAGCCGAACTCCGCCAGTTTGCTATAAAAACGCGCTCGCTGGAGATGCCGCCCTACAAGGACCACCTGCGCCTCGGTCAAAGTATCAGCTTGTTTTTTGAGGAGGTCTGAAAGGTATCCCTCCAACGCGCCAATGGGTACAGTATCTTGATGCTGATAATCGTACGAAAAATTATGGAGTTCTACGCCTCCAAAATAGTACGCCTTGCTCGCATCATATTTTTCTTCAAGATAAGAAAGCAGTTTTGTGTAATCTATCTTCCAACCCAAACTCTTTTCGCCACCGTAGAACAAGTTTGAGGCATCAATAAAAGCGTACGTTCGCATATACTCATTCTATCAGTCCTCCTGCCTTTTCGTGCAGAAGTAGTGAGAAGCGCAGTAGGGTATAATCACACCCCTATCGGTTGGAGGTCGGGAATATAGATTGTGGTATTGTTTCTACGCTCAAATATGGTTCTAACATCCTCCACGACGGCACCCACGATGGAAAATAAGCAGACTGTTTTTGTATTATTTGGCTCGACGGGCGACTTGGCGCAGCGTAAAATTATACCTGCGTTGTGTGGGTTGTTCCAAAAAAAACTTTTGCCGGAAAAGTTTACAATACTTGCCTATTCGCGCCGGCACTGGAGCGACCAAGAGTATCGCGAGTTTATCCGCCCAGCGCTTGCGGCATTTCCTGCCGAGGTAGTTGAGCGATTTTTGCAGACGATACAGCATGTCGAGGGAGTGTTTGATGATGTGGCTGGGTTTGCATTGTTGAAGGAAAAGATTGCGGGGGCAGATGCACTATATTATTTGGCAGTCCAACCCGAGTTGCACCAGCCGATTATCGAGCAGCTTGGCAGTGCGGGGTTGCAGGGAAAGTTGCTTGTAGAAAAACCGTTTGGCCGCAACCTTGCGTCGGCCGAGCAACTCGAAAAAATTGCAGAAAAATATTTTTTGCCCGAGCAAATTTTCCGCGTCGACCACTACCTCGGCAAAGACGGGCTTGTGGCAGTGCGAGAATATCGAAAAACAAACCCGCAGTTTGAGGCAAAATTAAATAGCGAACACATCGCATCTATAACCTGCAGGATTTTTGAAACGATTGGAGCCGAGGGGCGCGGTGCGTTTTACGGCCAAACTGGTGCGTTGCGCGATGTGGGGCAGAGCCACCTGCTACAAATGCTCAAAACGCTGGTACCTATTGCTTCTCTCACAAATCCAACCAGTGTTGCGCACGGCCAATATGAAGGGTACACGAGTGAGTCAAACGTGCAAAAAAATTCCCAAACCGAAACGTTTTTCAAAATCACTGCCGAGAGTAGCGACGCACGTTGGCGCGGCGTTTCGATTGTTTTGGAAGCAGGCAAGGCGTTGGCGCAAAAAAAGAGCGAAATAGAAATTATATTTAAAGACGGCACACGAAAAATATTCCCCATGGACCTCGCGGGCATAGACCGCGGGCATGAGAAAATAATCCAAGCCGCACTCGCGAATGATAAGTCTTACTTTGTCAGCTTTGACGACGTGTGCGCATCTTGGAAGTTTATAGAGTTAGTTCTCGAGCAATTTCCCTCTGTGCCGCTCACTCTGTACAAAAGGGGAGTAGATGCGAGTGGTATATGAGCAGCTTCGCTCGCTAGGTTATACTGTAGGAGGTATGAAGAAAAAACCAAAGATAAAAAAGTATAAGCTGCAAGATACTGCTCTTGCTATCACGCGGTGGGTGGGCTCGCCGCAGTCAATAGGGGTACACTCGGTTCTTTTTGCGACCGGTTTTTTGGTTGTGAACATGGGCATCTTCTCGTTTAACAGCGTGCTCTTGGTGTTTAATACGCTCGTGTCGCTCGAGGCGATTTATCTCGCGCTGTTTATACAGATGACGGTCAACTACACCAGTGCTTCCTTGGAGGAAGTCGAGCATACAATTGACGAAATCCAAGAAGACGTTGACGAGATCCAGGAGGATATCGACGAAATCCAAGAAGATGTCGAAGAAATGAGCGATGACGAAAAAGAAGACGAAGCGCGAGAAGCGGGACACAGCAAAACGCTCGAAGAAATCCACCTGGGGCTACAAAAATTGATGGCTGATGTAGAAAAGCTACAAACGCAAGGACGAGAACAGCATGTCGACCAAAACAACTAAAAATCAAAAAACAGGTTTCCTTGCCGAGTTTCGCACCTTTGCGGTCAAGGGTGACGCATTTAACCTCGCAATCGCGGTTGTCGTTGGCAATGCGTTTGGTGCGGTGGTACAGGGGCTCGTTGCCAACATAATCACGCCTTTGTTGGGGCTTATAACTGGTAGCGGCGACACCGATGTCAAAAATCTCTCGCTTACCCTGCGCCCCCTGCGTTTGGGCGAGCAAGCCACAAACGCAACGCCGCTCCTGTTGCAATACGGCGCGTTTTTGCAGACCATAATAAATTTTCTCATCATAACGCTCTCAATTTTTGTCGTGTTTAAGTTGCTCTCGCACGCACGCACGCGACTCTTTCGCCAGGGCGAAGGCGCCGTGCCCGCCGCACAAAAACCAACCCAAGAGCGCCTGCTTGAAGAAATCCGCGATTTGCTTAAGGCGTGGAAGCTTGACAAATAGCTTGTTTCTGCTATTACTGTTGCAGACGAACATCCAACAACCCATGGGAGTGGTACATGTCTGCAGTAAAAAAGAAGACGTACCCGTCTCCTAGAAAGAAAAAATTAGTCAGGTTAGCATGGCTCGACCCCGATGCTGCCCTAAACTTTGGGTATGCGTTGCACGCTGCCGACGACGAGGGTCTCAAGGGAACGGCAGAGGGCCGTCTGGCGAATCGGCAGGCTGACAAGTTTAACTCTCTCACCGCCGCGGAAGGGACGCCAGATTGGGAATACCTAACGCAGGTTGAAACCATAGTGCTCTCGCATGCGCGAGGCATCACGCGCCGCAAAAAGGCACAGTTGGAAGAGCTGCGGAACGCAGCACGCCAACATATGGAAGCCCTCCAGAACTTCAGAGGGTCGCGTAGCCAAAGTAACCTGTTGAATATCTTGTACTCTAAGGCGGGTATGAACGGGTTGCTCATGGCACTCTTGGCTGGTATAGGCTATTTTCTAGCCCAGACCATCGGGCCATTCTTGTTACCCTACCTACCCCAAAGCGCTCACGATGGTCGCGCTCCGTCTTTCTTGGCGGCGTTGATTTTTGCCGGTCTCGGTAGGTTTGTTAGCGCCAAATGGACTGACTTTAGCCAAAGCCGCATCGAAAGGAATTATCAACGACTTTATCACCGAGCCAAGTTGACCTACGAGCAGGGCAAACTCGACGAAATCCAAAAGCACCGCGAGTGGCTCTGTATTCTCTGGAAGCAGTATATGGGAGAAGAATACCCAGAAAAGCCTTCCTATGCGGTTGTGATAAAGGCAGATATCAATACAGAGATAGGGTTGCAAGAGATGCAGACCGAATCCCAACAGTCTGACATCCGAAATGCAATTGAGCATTCTCGCGCGTGGTTGAGGAGAAGGTGGAGGGGTGGAGAAGAACACCCGCCCACAACAGCCGAACACCCCACAAGTTCAGGTAACATACTTTGAGAGGACTCTACAAGTCCTCTTTTTTTCTTTTGTATAAATAAAAAACCCAGCCAATGGCTGGGGGT
>JAUSIO010000029.1 GCA_030647845.1 bacterium | reverse complement strand
GCGTTACCGGCTTTGTTGGCTCGGGTGTCAACCCGGTGCCGCTCCAGCAACACGAGGTAGATGCGCTCTTGGGTCGCATGCAGGAAAAAGAGGGGAGCGTCAAACACGCGATTGATGTGGCGGTGGGCGACTCGGTCTCTATAGTCGACGGGCCGTTTAAGGAGCTCGACGGCAAAGTCGGCGAGGTCGACGAAAGCCGCGGTAAGGTCAAAGTGCTAGTCTCGATGTTCGGCCGAGAAACACCAGTCGAATTAGATTTTTTGCAGGTCAAAAGAATTTAACGAGCGAAGCGACTATAAATTCTTTGACCCCGAGGCTTTGCGAGGGGTAAAGGACTCCGAGTTATAGAGATGCCGCCGTTTAGGCGGCGCAAAAGAACTACTTTGACCCCGAGGCCTTGCGAAGGGTAAAAAAGTAAAGTAGTATCAGTTTCGCATAAGTTTCTTTCGAAAAAGTCCTCGGGTCTCCTCGTCTCGGCTGTTCTTCCAGACAGACCAAGCGAGGCCAGACTATTTTCTCTAGAAACTTCTGCTCCACAAAAACTATGGCTAAAAAGATAACTAAAAAACTAAAAATCGTCGCACCGGCTGGCAAGGCAACGCCTGCGCCGCCTTTGGGCACCACACTCGGGCCCGCTGGCATAAACATCGGCGAGTTTGTGCGCAAGTTTAACGAGGCGACGCAAAGCCGCTTGGGCAACCTCGTGCCCTGCGAGATAACCATATACGACGACCGCTCGTACGACTTTGTGCTCAAGACGTCGCCCGCCTCGGGGTTGATTATGAAAAAGTTGGGCAAGGAAAAGGGTTCGGGCAAACCCAGCACACAAAAAATCGGCGTGCTCACCAAGCAGCAGCTGCGCGAGATTGCCGAAGAAAAAATGGTTGACCTCAACACCACCGATATCGAACAAGCGATGCGCACCATCGCCGGCTCCGCTCGCTCGATGGGCGTGGATGTAAAATAGGCTCCACGAAAAAAGCTTTTGTATATTATTTCCTACAAACTGCGAATACTCACGCCGCCCAAGGATGACCTCCTTGCGGCGGTTTTTGCATCGAAACTCACACTCCAAAACGGCGATGTTCTCGCAATTGCTTCTAAAGTTGTGAGCATCAGCGAGGGTCGCTGTATACCGGTCGGCACCATTTCAAAAGATAACTTGGTCGAGCGGGAAGCGTCGCTGATTGTTAAAGAAAAACCAAAGTGGGGCTCTCGGTTTACTATAACTAAGGGTGTTTTGATACGCGCGGCGGGCATCGACGAGAGCAACGGCAACGGCCACTACATTCTCTGGTCAAAAAACCCGCAGGAGTCTGCTGCGCAACTGCGCCGTGTCTTGATGCGACACTACAAAGTAAAAAAATTGGGTGTGCTAGTCACCGACTCAATCTCGACTCCGCTGAGGCGCGGTGCCTTGGGCTTCGCGCTTGCGTGGGCGGGTTTTGAGCCACTCTTTGACTACCGCCGGTCAAAGGATTTGTTTGGACGCACGATACAGGTCGAGCAGGCGAACCTTGCCGACGCGCTTGCCGCCGCTGCGGTTGTGGTGATGGGTGAGGGGAATGAGCAAACTCCGCTCGTGGTTGTCCGCGGGGCACCAGAGAAAATCTGGAAGCGCCGACAAAAGGGCCACGGTTGGGACAGCTTTACCGTGCCAGTAAACGGTGACCTCTTTAGCCCGTTTTTAAACAAAGTAAAGTGGCGAAGAGGTAGGGGCAGATAAAAAAGTGTGCTATTGTGTAGCAGGAAGTTTTTATCGTAATCCGCCACCTTTTTGGAGGAGCATATGCGCGTAGGTTTAGTTTTGGCGTGTGCACTGCTCGTCGCTGGGTGTGGGCTTGTACAATCCGACACGGATGATTTTAGGGGCTACGCCAGCGAAGACGAATGTCTTCGTGACAAGGCGCTCTACGAATCGTTCGGTTCGGTTGTCGAATTATTTCATAGGATAGCACCGCTGAAAAAAGCGGTGCTAAAAACATCGCTCGCTCCATGCGTGGTGGCAACAAGTGTATATCGCCAACAGCACGGGATCGCAGACCCCTTCGATTTGCAACATAGATACCCACTCCGATAACATCGGAGTTTTTCTTTTAGAGTTCTTTCTCCAAATCTAGCCACGTGTAGTGCAAACCGTTCCACTCACGTTTTTCTTCTGAGAGTTTTTTGGTGAACACAGTTTCGTACGGCGGGAAAAAGGTATCCGCGTCTTTCCCGTCGTCGATGAGTGTTAAATATAAACGGTCAACGTATGTGAGTGATTGACTCCACACGTTTGCCCCGCCGCCGATAAAAATTTCTTCGCCGTCTATTTCTTTTGCTTTCGCAAGCGCATCTTCAAGCGAGTCTGCCACAAGAACTCCTTCGAATCTCCATTGTGGGTCACGGGTAATAACAATATTGGTGCGCCCAGGCAAGGGCTTACCGAGCGAGGCAACAATTGACTCAAACGTCTTGCGCCCCAGTATCACGGGGTGCCCGAGCGTGAGCGCTTTAAAACGTTTTAAATCATCGGGGATGTGCCAAAGCAGTCCGTTGCCGCGACCGATTTCGTGGTTCTTACCTATGGCGGCGACAATACTGACCCGGGGTTTACCCTGAGTCTGCTTGCGGTGAGTTTGTCGAACCCGTGGAATGGGTTTTTGCATAGATTTGTTTAGTGTACACTAAGCGCATCTATGGCAATCAAAGCGGGTATTTTTGGAGACGGCACCAACTTAAAAGACCGTTACATCCCTAATCATAAAAAGCTTGCCGAGCAGGTAAAACATTGGAAGAAGCTCGGTCTTAGAGTCGTCCTTACTTCAGGCACGTGGGACCTCTTTCATGTCGGCCATGCCCAGTATCTTGAGCGCGCAAAGGAGCTTGGTGATTTGTTGATTGTCGGTGTCGATAGTGACAAAAAAGTAAAAATCCGCAAAGGTCCACACCGCCCCGTAGTGCCGCAGGAAGAGCGTGTGAGTATTCTCTGCCACTTGCGTCATGTCGACGCCGTAACGCTCAAACCCCATGATGAAAAACCAAACATGCTCATTAAATTAGTCCGGCCGGATATTCTTGTAATGTCAAAAACTACCAAGCATCATAAATCAGACATAAAAGAAAAACAAAAATATGTTGGCAAAGTGGTGTTGCTACAGCCACAGTCACAGACCTCGACGAGCGCCAAAGTGCGCTTGCTCCACACTAGTGGCGCCGACCGTTTTGCAAAAGAGGTTGCCAACCGCATCCCCGCGCTTATGGAAGAGGTGATGCAACATCTTGCTAAGTGATATGAAGACACTAGTGGCATACGTGCCAGTCTTACACGAAGGGTATAGGAAGTTTTTTACCACATACAACGGGCCGAAGGAGTTGTATATTTTTGGACCAGAGATTACAGCAGAGTTCCCGCAACTTGCCAAAGAAATTCGCCAGCTTGAGCCGGTGCTCATGCAAAAAGCGATTGAAGCACTGGGGATTTTTGAAAAAGTAGAAATTTTAAATGTTGCAAGCGCGAGAACACTAAACACAAAAGAGATGGAAGTAGTGTTACCCGACGAAGATGTCTCGCGCGAGCTCGCACAAAAGTATTTTCCTGATGCACAGAAGATATTTGACCCCATATTTTTGCGCTGGGACAAACATAATGCAAGCAAAGAGCGACAACTGATGCCCGACGCGCACATCACAAAAGAGGAATTTCATCGCAGTATAATCAAACAAGCCGAGAAAGAAGCAGAAAAAAGCTCTGACATCTGGCGGCACGTGGGCGCGGCTATCGTCAAAAATGGAGAAGTGGTATTGACGGCGTACAACAAACACCTGCCATCGCCACACAGCCCGTATGCAAATGGCGACCCGCGTAGCAACTGGAGTCGCGGCGAGCAGATGGAGCTTGCGACCGGCTTCCACGCCGAGGCGAGTATTATTGCAGAAGCCGCGCGGCGTGGCCTGGCGCTTGATGGTGCGGATATGTACACAACCGTATTCCCTTGCCCGCCGTGCGCAAAAATTGTCGCGTACTCCGGCATAAAAAATCTCTACTGCGGTGGTGGCAACTCCATCCTCGACGCCGAGGAAGTCCTCAAATCAAAAGGCGTCAAAATCATTTTTGTGGAATAATCCTTCGACCTTGCTCAGGATAAAGAAAAAAGACCAACACGGGGTTGGTCTAAACGGCCGGCTGAGTTTCGAGGATGCCCTGGACGGAGCCGAGCCAAGCTACTCCTCCTCGGGTCATAAGTTCGTCACGGAATCCCAACATCCGTTGGTAGTCCTCGGCATGCTCACTTGCGTTCTTAGCGAACGGTGGGCGATATTCTTGGCCTGGAGTCGGAACGATGACATTGACGTGCGCATGTTCGATCGTACCAACATTTAAACGGGGATGACCGAAGCGCCACATCACGCCACCGCCCACGATTTCGTTGTTGGCAATGCAACGGGAGAACAGGTCGAAGATCTCGGTTTTGTCTCCGGGGTTGAGCCGAGAGATGTCGGTGAGATGTCGAAACGGCACGATGAGCCACATCTGTGTGGTGTTGCGGTGTGGGAACTCGTTCTTGAGCAACATCCACTTGCGCGTGGTTTCGCTGGGTTGCACATTGCGCCGCGCCCGCTCTGTGCTACAGAAAGGACAGTATTCTTCAGGCTTAGCAAGCCCCCGCAATGTCGAGCAAAACTGATTGAAACTTCTGCATCCCATCAGGTACATTAGGCCGGCAGGAATTGAGGGGAGATCGGCATATTCTTTCGGTGCTACCGCCAACTGTCCCAACACATCGGGTCTCTTCACGACGAGGCTCCTTCCTCGGTTACTATCCGCACACACTCTACAAAAACAACAGCGAGATGTCTAGCCGAGCTTCACACGCACGGGCTCGTGGCCGGGTGCATCGGCGTCGCCCATAATAAGTTGTGAATGCAAGTGCTCGACGCTACTACCATTGTATTGCGTGTCACCGAAGCGCATAAAAAACGCGCCTCCTGGAATTTTGTATTCTTCAATCACTGCGTTTATTAGCGCAAACAAATCCGCAAATGCTTCAGGAGCAATATCACTTGGTTTGGTAATATGCGACAGTTTGTACACAAAAATAAAATGGTACTTTGTCCCCGCGTACGGACTCATGTTCTCGGTAAAGAACCAGTACGTGGTTTCTTTGAGTATTGGTTTGGGGTGATACGTTTTAAAATGTTCTGCACAAAATGGGCAAACGCCGTCCTGAACGATTTTTTGCATCAACGCTTTCTGCTCTGGGGTGCGTGCGTTTTCTAAAATAAGGCCAGATTTATTTTCTTCCATACTCATACTGCGACAGGGATATCTTTAATCGCTGGGTGTGGGTCGTAGTCTTGGAGTTCGAAGTCGTCGGCGCGGTAGGCGAAGATGTCGTCTTTTTTGTTAATCAGCTCTACCGTCGGGAACGCTTTCGGCTCGCGCGCAAAGAGCTCCTCGACATGCGGGATTTGGTCGACGTATACGTGTGCGTCAGAAAAACTGTGTACAAACTCATGAGGCTCGGTGTGCGTGACCTGCGCGAGCATCATCAACAACGCCGCGTACTGCACCATGTTGGACGGCACGCCGACGGGGAAGTCGCCCGAGCGCTGGAACATGTGGAGCGTAAGTTTGCCCTCGATAATGCGCAAATGTATCCAGCCGTGGCAGGGAGCGACCACCACTTTTTGCTGTTTGCCCGCGCCACGGATAATATACTGCGGTATCCACGGCGATATAAAGTGCGTGCGTAAATGGGGGAACTCGAGCATCTGCTCGACAATATTTTTAATTTGATTGTATGTGCCGCCGTCTTGTGTGGGGAAGTCGTGGAACGCCGCGCCGTAGGAGCCCGGCCCCAAGTCACCCGGTTCCAACCCGCGTTTTGCCGTTTTCTCGGGTGTGCCCCACGGGTCCCAGAACTTGCAGCCAAAACTCTCCAACTGCTCAAGTGTCCTAGCACCGTTTATAAACGCGCAAATTTCTCCAATCGAGCCTTTCCAAAACCCTTTTATACTGCGCTCGGTGATCATCGGGAAGCCGTTTTCCAGTTTAAAATGCATCGGTGGTGGTGCTATTACCGTGAGCGCGTCCACTCCTTGCTGGCTTTTGACTCGCACCCCGTGGTCGAGGATATATTTGAGGTTGTCGCGATACTGTGTGTCTGGGCTTCGCTCGGCAAACGGCTTCATGTGCACATAATAGCGCACAAGAGGGCAAATGGTACAATCAGTGCATGGAATTTGACGAGTATCAGAAGTTGGCCGCTAAAACAGCTTTCTATAACCTGCCTGGGATACACTACAAACTTATGTATCTCTCCATGGGTCTTGCGGGCGAGGCCGGTGAAGCAGTGGATAAAGTTAAGCATGTAGTGAGAAACCAAGACGGCAATATAACCGAAGAGAAGCGCGAGTTGCTCAAAAAAGAAATCGGGGATGTATTGTGGTACGCTTCGCAACTTGCTCTTGCACTCGGGCTATCGTTTGACGATATCGCTCAGCATAATATTGCAAAACTTGCCGACCGCGCTGCGCGTGGCGTTATACAAGGCGAAGGAGACTTACGATAACTATGGAATACGAGCATATACAGCGCGAAGATAAAGAAATTTTTGATGCGATTCAAAATGAAAAGAGACGGCAGGAGGACGGGTTGGAGCTGATACCATCCGAAAATTATACCTCGCCCGCGGTGCGCGAGGCGATGGGCTCGATACTCACCAACAAATACTCCGAAGGGTACTCGGGCAAGCGTTACTACAACGGCAACGAGTTTATCGACCAGATAGAAATGTTGGCGATTGAGCGGGCAAAAAAATTGTTTGGTGTGCCCAGCGCCAACGTCCAGCCATATTCTGGCAGCCCGGCGAACTTGGCGGTATACCTCGCAACGTGCAACCCGGGTGACACGATTATGGGGCTCAACTTGCCCGACGGCGGGCACTTGACCCACGGATGGAAAGTTTCGGCAACGGGAACTTTTTATAACAGTGTCCCATACCACGTGCAGGCAGACGGACGGATTGATATCGATGAAGTGTGGGCGCTCGTCAAAGAGCATAAACCAAAACTGATATGGGCTGGGGCCACGGCGTACGTCTACCAATACGATTATGCAAAATTTGCCGAGATAGCCGACTCGGTCGGCGCGTATTTGGCGGCTGACATCGCGCACGTTGCGGGGCTTATTGTCGCGGGCGCGCACCCGAGCCCCGTGCCACATGCGCACATTGTAACGACAACGACCCACAAAACTCTGCGCGGGCCGCGCGGCGGGATGATACTCACCACACAGCGCGGGCTCGAAAAAGATGCAGAACTCGCACAGAAAATTGATAAAGCAGTATTCCCCGGCCTGCAAGG
This sequence comes from bacterium, assembly GCA_030647845.1. Lineage (GTDB taxonomy): Bacteria > Patescibacteriota > Minisyncoccia > Phycocordibacterales > SBAW01 > GWA1-54-10. The sequence goes on along the minus strand of JAUSIO010000029.1, from coordinate 4,374 downwards.
CGGGCCGCACGACCACCAAACCGCCGCGATTGCAGTGGCTCTCAAAGAGGCGGCAACACCGGAGTTTGCGCAGTACGGCAAACAAATTGTTGCAAACGCCAAAGCGCTCGCGGAAAATTTAAAAAAAAATGGATTAACACTCGTGGCAGACGGTACCGAAAATCATTTGTTGTTGCTTGACTTGGTGCCCGTGCTTGGCCCCGGCGGCGGAGTGTTTGTCAGCGATGCCTTGGAAGTGGCGGGTATGACCGCCAACAAAAACACGATTCCCAAAGACCCGTCCTCGCCGTTTTACCCCAGTGGCGTGCGGCTCGGCACGCCCGCGCTCACGACCCGTGGGATGAAAGAAGCTGAAATGCAAAAAGTAGGGGAGTGGGTTGCCCGCGCTGTGCATGAGGTTGCCGCGTACCGCCTGCCGCAAGACAGTAAAGAGCGTGCCGCGTACCTACAAAAATTCAAAAACGACATCGCACAAAACCCGCAACTCGTCGCAATCCGCGACGAAATCCGCCTCTTCACCAAAAACTTCCCGCTACCATAAAATGTGGTATTGTAGCCGTATGCAATCTCGCAATATTATCTCTTCGGGCTTTGTCTGGCTCCCCGTGCTTCTCGGCATCCTAGTCGTTGCCATCCTAGGTGGCGCGTATGTATACGAGACGCAAAAACCAACTACCCCAACCGAGCCAATCTATACGCCGACTACTTCGACCAATCCAACAACACAGAATACAACTAAAACAAATACCCCGACACAAACTACAACCCAAGAGCCTATTTCCGTTCCCGGCATGAGCAAATACACCGACACCGATTTCGGCTTCTCGTTCTGGTATCCGAGCGCTGATTTTCAAATCACTAAAGAAATAATTTCTCCTGCTATTGCTGAAATGTATGCCACGAAAGACGGACAAAAGGCGCAACAACATATAAAAGTTTGTGCAGGCGAGAGTACGGTGGGAGAATGTTTTGATTTTATCCGAGTATATTCTCCCACTGGATTGGTAATGTATCCTCCGCAAAAAATGGGGCCTGACCCGTCGTTTTATTCAAATGATTCAGTAACAACTGATTACACGATGGACGGCTTACGTGTTTTAGATAGTAGAGTAATCCCTCTGCGTGAACATGATTTTATTCTTGTTGGATATTGGGCTTTTCCGACGAGATTTCTTACCCCTCTCCTTAAAACCATCGTCGCTACTGACCCATCGGTGGCGACACCGGTGAGTGTGGCGGAGCAGATTAAGATAATAGAAGCCGAGAAGAGTGTGTATGTGGGGCAGTAGTGCAGTACAATCCAAAACACTATCGGTAGATGTCTTTGCGGTGCTTTACTTCTAGAAGGCGCACTGTTGTTGCGCTGATAAAGTGGAACGTGACGCGCCAGTCGCGAGTGATTCGAAACGACAAAATTCCTGCAAAAGGCTCCGAGAGTGGTTTAGTATGAAGGCGCGGATCGTACGGATTTACTGCCATCAATACCAACAATACAGAAAGTTTCTTTTGGAAGCGCTTCTCAAGCCGGGCGGCCTGCTTCTCGAAATCCTTGTCATATTCTATGCGCGTCATGCGCGGTTGAGGTTGTCGAGAAACTGCCGGGCCGAAACAAATCGTTTGGTCGGCTTGCGGCGCAAGGCGGCGAAGGTACTCTCAACAAACTCCGGGCGATACGCGCCTTCGGAGTCCTCGCCGATGAGACCTATCACTGCGGAGCGTAGCAGAGACACTTCTTGCTGTAGGGTCAATTTACTCATACTGAAAGTGTAGCACAAGCCAGATTTTTGAGCGAGTGTTTTTTAGGAGAACGTGATACTATAGGACTGTTTTACAAAGGGTATCCAACTTTAATTTTGTATGAAAAATCTCAATACTATTTCCTCGGGCTTTGTCTGGCTCCCCGTGTTGCTCGGCGTGTTGGTCGTGTTAGCAATCGGCGGCGCGTATGTGTGGGAGACAACAAAAACAACTGCACCAACCGAGCCAATCTATACGCCGACTACTTCACACAACAACACTGGAGTAGTCTCGCAACAAAAAGTTCAGCCATATCTTGTTACGTCCCCTGACTACGTCGGTCATCCCAAAACAGAAGATTGGATTACCATCGGGTTGCCGCATATTACGGGTATACAAGCTGATGTTACTGGCTGGTCAGTACGAAGCGCACAAAGCGGAAAGATCTTTACTATCGGAACCATTCCGGCAAATGGTACCGGGACTCCCCGCAAAGTCGTTATTGGAGAAGACTCCTCCGTTACTATCCATACCGTTGGATCGCCCACAAAAAGTTATTCTGCCGAAGGCGAGACCCATTTGTATTTTGGAGAGCCGCAGGTTGCATGGGGCAAGGACCACGACACCATTCAACTTGTGGACCCGTCCGGAGTAGTTGTAGATACGTATTTATACTGAATTCCCTAGTAGACAGTAAAACTTTGTTGTCTGCGGAACAAATTAAAGTAATCCAAGCGGAAAAGGATGCCTACGCGGGGCAGTAGGTTGGTACCGTGCCGCCTCAACAGAGTCCTGAAATGTGGTAGAATGTACACATGAAAAAGCATTGGTCGGTAGATACAACAGAGCTTGAAAAAGACCCCGCTGCCTTTGCCAAATGGCGTCTCGAGCAGGCTATCAATTGGGGTATTCGTGAGGGCAAAATAAGCGAGCGCGAGTTGCGCGAGTACTGGAATGTACTCGACCTTGACCCACACAAAAAGAAATTCCTTGCACTCTTGCTTGCGGCATGACCATTCTTTCGGCAAATCAGCAGCGCGTACTCGATGAACTCACCCACGAGTCAACCATCACCGGCGCATTCTACCTCTCCGGTGGAACCGCGCTTGCCGAGTATTATCTGCACCACCGCTACTCGGAAGATTTGGACTTTTTCTCGCCAGACGAATTTACTGTAGAGGGCATTACTGTAGCACTCAAGAAAATCGGCGCTCGTGCAGAAGTCTCTGGCATGCGCTACGAGCAGTCGTTTAATCGCAACCTTTTCTTTCTTGAAGTTGGCGAGGAAACGATCAAGACGGAGTTTACCTATTTCCCGTTTGAGCGTATAGACGCAACAAAAAAAATTGGCGCACTGTCGGTTGACAGTCTGCTCGACATTGCCGTCAACAAGCTCTTTACTATCTACCAAAAGCCGCGCTCGCGCGACTTTATCGACCTGTACTGTATTTTGCAACAAGAGAAGAATTGGACAGTGGATGACTTGTCGAAAAAGGCGCAGATCAAATTTGACACACACATAGACCCGCTCCAGCTCGGCGCGCAATTTGTTCGTGCCGACGAATTAAAAGATTATCCGCGGATGCTGACACCCGTCGAGCCCGCAGTCTGGCAAGATTTTTTTAGAGTGGAGGTGGGTCGCCTTCGTTCGTCAGTACTGGAGTCATGATGCAATCTCTCGGTACAAAATTAATAGCTTTCTGGGACCGCTATGAGCGGTCGCTTAGTTTTGGCGCCTTGGCTTTGGGCTTTACGTTTGACCTCTGGATTGCCAAGCGCCCCGACAGCGTGCCCGACAATATACTCCTGCTCTCGTACCTCTTTATTGCGGGGGCGATTATTGTTCTCGTAAACGTACAAAAGACGCGTGCACAGGAACGCGCACATCCGTTCGAACCGCTCCTTCTCATTTTAATTTTGCAGTTTTGCTTCGGCGGGTTGGCGGGCAATTTACTGATCTTGTATGGCAAGAGTGGCACGGTGGGCGGCAGCGCGCTATTTCTTGGTCTTTTGCTCGCACTGCTATTGGGCAACGAGTTTTTAAAATCAAGATACGCGCAGTTGAGGCTCACGGTCGCAATTTACTATTTTTTGCTTTTGACGTATTGCATAATCGCTGTCCCGACTTTTTTGTTCCACACCATCGGCGCCAAAGTATTTTTGATTAGTGGCGGTGTGAGCTTGTTGGCGGCAGGAGTTTTTCTATTTGTTTTGTATAGCGTGGTGTTTCGTGGAGACAAATCCGCCAGCCGGCGGAGACAAACCTACGAGATGGCCGCAGTTATACTTTGTGTGCTGGCGGTTTTTAATGGGCTCTATTTTTTAAACATCATTCCGCCCGTGCCGCTGTCGCTCAAAGCAGTCGGCGTTTACCATTCAATTACCACCGACGACAAGGGTGGTTACACTGGCATCTACGAGCCGCCGGCGTGGTTTGTGTTTTGGCGCGACACGGCTGCAACCTACACGATTGTGTCCGGGCAGAGCGCGTACTGTTTTAGTGCCGTGTTTGCGCCCGGCGACCTCGCAACTTCTATTGTGCATCGGTGGGAATATTTTTACCCTACAACCGGGCATTGGATTACCGTCGCGCGCATCGGCTTCCCTATAACCGGTGGGCGCGCCGAAGGGTATCGC
>JAUSIO010000027.1 GCA_030647845.1 bacterium | reverse complement strand
CTTCCAACCGTATTCCCGCTCTAAAAATTCTGTCTGGCGCTCTTCGTCCCAAAAAATATAATCGCCCAAATGTATCCCCCACACGCCCGCGGCTTCAATTTCCTCCACACTGGGCACTGCAAACGGATAGAGGTCCCGCTCGCTCACATCGCCTCCAGCCATTTCTTTAGGGCTGAGCTTCGCGGATTGTTTCAAAAAATAGTCTCTATCAAATTTGTGGATTGGATCTTTGTAAGAAGCACGTCCGGACGATTCAGCAATTGATTCACCCCAAATGAGGAGCGGGATTTTGTTTCTCACTGCCACTTGGAGCGGAAAGGAACCTACGCCGGCGTGGTCATGCCAACTAGTGTCGCCGATACCCTCTATCGAGCGTTTAGCAAGCTTGTTGATGAGCGCTCGGTTCGGGGTAAACGCGATATGGTCGACATTAAATGTCTCAAGCGCGTTTTGAAGATTGTACCAACCGCTCTCGCTCCACCAGTTGTGGCTAAAGGTCACCGCAAGCGGCTTCATACCATAGAGTTTGGTAAGTACATGAAGCTGAAAAGTACTATCTTTTCCTCCGCTGATGGGAATAATGCAGTCATAGTTGTTGCCGGCTTTTGACTTTACCTCGTCTATGATTTCCTTCAGTTGCTTTTCGCGTTCAGTCCAATCGATATGGATTTTCTGCTCGGACGATTGACAGGCACGACAAATGCCCATTTCGTCAAAATCTATACTTTCCTGCGTCTCGGGCATGCAGCAGCGATTGCAATACTGCAAATGCGGAAAAAGTGGTGTTTTCATCTTAGTATTCATTTTTCTATACTCGTACATTTTATTTTAGAAAGCAACTGAAATGACTACGGGAGCGGCTTAATCTGTTCTCGTAATAGTTGGGTAAGCCGCTTGGCCGCTTGGCCGTCAAAGCAATAATTTTTTACGAGGAATTGTTCGCCCCGGGTAACCGCCTCTTGGTATGCACCTCCTTTTTGACACAGTGAGCGTATAATCGAGACCAGTTCGGTGTCCGACGCCGGATACAAGCCCGCTTGGCGATAGGTGGTGAGTGCGAAGTTGTACTCCTTCCAAGGGAACAGTATCAACGGTTTTTTTCCGATCATAGTTTCGTAGACAACTGTGGAGTCGTTAGAACAGACCATATCACTGAGCAGTACGAGTGAAAAAAAGTCTTCCTTGCTCGCGAGCGCCATGCCCCCGTCTGGAAACAGTGTGCGCAAATATGCGCGGTACGTTTCGATACTGTTGTTGGCTCTAAACTTAAACAGTATCTGCGCCTCCGGCACTTCTTGCTGCACGCGCTTAAGTGCGCGAAAAAAGATGTCCATCTCAAAAGAAGAGACAAATTGGGCGGACAACCCGGACGTCTCCCACGGCACCGAAACGAGCACAACCGGCCGCGAGGCAGTGAGACCAAAAGCGGCGAGCCGCTCTTCGCGCTGTGCTGGCGAGGGCTTTTCTTGCAAAAGGTAGCGGTCAAAGCGTGGCGAGCCAATAGGCACGATGCGTTCCGGCGTATAGCCGTGATTGCTTACATATTGCTCCCGCGTGAGCGTCCCGTACGCCGCAAGATACGAAGCATCAAGCAAAGAAAATACTTGCCGCGGGTCTATAACCGCGCCAGCGTGCTGGAGCTCTATAGAAGGAATGCCGACCTTGGTAGCGACTTGTGCAGCAATGGCATAATGATATTGTCCGCCGCGGCCAGCCCGCAAAAGCACCCGGTTAATAGCAAGGGTCTTATATAATATTTCAAAACTGATCGTGTCGGTAACCATACGACGCGCAAAATCAGTAACTAAAAAAGTGAGCGATTGTTCAAACACTGGCCATAGAGAAATATCTTTGTACGCAAAGAGTTGGCGATATGCTTCGTCCGCGCGGGCGTTATTCCACCCTGCCGTAAAGCTCTCCATCGTACGGTCTGCCTCGGCACGCGCCTCGCGCGTTAAAAAGTCTTTTGGGTGATAAAAGCGCATCCGATACTTCCAAATGCGGCGCAAACCAATCTTTGCCGCTTCGCGGCGGTCCATTACAACCAGCTCCACATCTTCCATACGCGACACAAAGGGTTCAATATGCCGCCAGTAGTCGCTCACGAACAACTTGAGTGGCTTTTGTCTCACCAAAGATTCCACCAAAAAATTATTAATGCGAAGCCCCGCGCTCAACACAATATACTGCACGCGCTCGAGGAACGGCTTTTTTAGATACGCAAACTTCTGCTCTCCGAGCTCAATAAAAGGAATTTTTTTTGCGTTTGCATACAGACGAAATCCAGTCGTAAAAGAATTGATATGCTCTAGTGTCAACGGCCCCGAGGTCAACCATACCGAGACAGTCGAGCATGGCACCAAAACAGAAGAAAACGGCCCGGCACTCTCTGCTACACTCTCTGCCGTATATACGGCATGTATTAATTTGTCAAGATAAAATTGTACTACCGGCACTTGCACTTCACCAAGCGCGATACCGCGGAAGCGGTAAAATTGCATAGCGGGATGTCTAAACATACTCCACGCAAGAGCCTGTGTTTTGTAGTAGAGCGACTCAAAATTACTATTGGCTGGCACATATGCGGTGACGGGGGTATGCACCACACCTCGCTCAGTGAGCGCTAGCACCACCTCGCGCTCGAGCGCAACAACATGGCACTGCTCAAGCGGGATTTTTTTGGACTCCAAATACTCCAGCGCTCGTCGCACCTGTTTTGCCTCGTACAGCGCGACGAGTATCTTGGCGCTATTATGCATAGTGTCTGCGTGCTTCTTCAAACATATAGAGTAGTTCTTGCGCGTACCGCTCCCAACTAATTTCTTGCTCGACAAAAGTGCGGGCATCTTTTGATATCCTCTGGTACAACGCAGAGTCTACGAGAGCCACCGCGGCATCTGCTATTTTTTCGGGGCTGTAGGGCGGTACGATCATGGCGGTATTTCTATCTTCTAACACCTCGGACGCGCCGGTAGTTTCCGAGACGATAACCGGGAGCCCCATTGACATCGCCTCAAACACCGCAAGCCCCCAGCTTTGTAGGTGCGCAACAAACACAAAAATATCAGCCGCGCGGAACGCCGCCAACAAGTCGTCGTGCGACACTTTGCCAAGAAAGTGGACGTATGTCTCAAGCCCGCGTTCGTGTACCAACGCATGGAGTTTGCGCTCATACGTGGGGTCCAGAGGCGCACCGATTATAGAAAGTGTTGGCTCAAACCCGCGCTCGAGAAGTACGCGTACCGACTCGATGCAATCCTCGAAGCGCCGGTGCGGCAAAAGGAGCGCCACGGCAAGTAGGTGTATCTTTTTTTCCTGTATACCGGTGCGCGACATAAAAGGAAACTCGGCAATATCGAGACCGTTGCGCACAATTTTGGTTGGCTTGTTAAAAGCTTCTTCGGCCCACTCTTTGTCGCGCGTGTCGACGACCGCAATCGAGTCAAGATACCGCAAGAAAAACCAGTAGTCGAGTATGTCGACAAACCAGTACCACCAGTGTTTGAGAAGTGATGTTTTAATCGTCTGGTCAAACTGTGAGTTGCGCAGGAGTGAATGTTTTTTGGTTGGCATGTCGTCGAGCATCCACACCGCCGGCACGTTACGTACCTCTTTTTTAAAATAGCGCACACTGCGATAGACGAGCTGGTCATGCGGGTGCAGGACATCGGTGTCTTTTTCCATTTTGAGCGCCAAGTTGCGCGCGGCGCGGCTTTCGTTGATAAAATTGCGCAGATACCCGACGGGACCTTGGAGCATCCCGGTTGCGCGCATCCGCGCAGTGACCTCATCGTCGGCAACCACTACCCTGAAGTCCTTGAGTATCTCCGGGTAGCACGCCTCTTTGTCGTAATAGAGAGTATAAATCGTTACTCGGTGGCCCTGTGCGCGCCACTGCTTTGCCGCGTGCGCGACCATGCGCTGCGCGCCGCCACGGATATTGAGGCGCCGAATACTTATTGCAATATTCATGCCGCTTGCGCCTGCACATGGAGCGGCACCTCAAGACGATAAGTGTCTTTCTCAAAATCGTCACCGCCACGCAGGCCGTCGACAAACGTTATCCATATCGAATCTTCAAGGGCAACAAATTCGTGTGCCTCGCCGAGGTCAAAGGTCAAAAGGTCATACGGTTGCCATAGTGTCTTCACTATCTGCTCCTCATTATTTTTTCTAGAATAGACATCGAATTTACCGCTCACCAAAAAATCGTGTTGGCGGGACACTTTGTGGTAGTGGTTGCCGCGTATGCCACCCTTTTTTGTAACAATAATCGTGCAGTGTTCCTTCGGCTCTTTGACCCAAATGTCTGTGATAGTGCCGCGCGCGTCCTCGAAATTTATGTCTTTATGCTCAAGTTTCATACTGGTCCTATTCTCCCATATGGGGCGTGATAAAGACAAGAGAGGGGTATTTGGGAGTAAGTTTACCGCGCAAAAAGTCGCCGATGTTCCAGGGCAATATAAGCGCGTGTGTTATCCCTGCGGTTATTGCTTCATCGGGCTTGATTTCAAGATGACTCCCCGGGGTATATTTGCCAATTTTAAGCACTGATGCGTCGGTAACAAACTCAAGCAGAGTGGCGTCGATGCCGCAGTAGTTAAGTAGGGTGTTGCCCTTGGTCGCCGCGCCGATGCCCACGATGCGCCCGCCCTCCGCTTTTGCCTCCAGCAGTTCTTTGAGCAACGAGAATTTGAATGCCAACACCTTTTGCATAAAACCTCGATACATCAACGGGTCAAAAAGCTGTGCCGCTTCCTCACGCGCGACCATGTCGGCAAGCCCCGCAAACCCCGGCCCGCTTTTGCGGACATACAGTCGCATCGAGCCGCCCATATAATCGTTTTCGATAACGTCGGATATCACCAGCCCGAATTTTTTAAAATATGTGCGCAATGGCCGCAAGGCGAAGTAGGAGACGTGCTCGAGATACACGGTGTCGAACGCGAGTTTTTCCACCAAGTGCAAGAGATATGGCACTTCGATAAGAAACGCGCCGTCCGGCCGCAGGGCTTGTACAATGCCTTGCATAAAGTCGTCGAGATACGCGATGTGGTTGAAGGCGTTGGTCATCGCGATGACTTTGGCGCCACCGCGTTTGGCTATCGTGTGTGCAACCTCGCCGCCAAAAAAGTTACGCACGGTTTCGACACCGTTTTTCTCCGCGATATCGGCGATGTTTCCTGCCGGTTCGATGTTAAGAATGTGTGTGCCTGCTTGTGCGCGAAACGCATCGAGTAGGGTGCCGACGTTGCCGCCGATGTCCACGACCAAGTCGCCAGCACCCACGCCGACTTTTTGTATGGCCTCTTGCGCCATCTCGCCAAAATGCTCGACTGACACTTTTGAGTTACCCGAGTCGTAACTGTAGTCGTGCTCCTGGTAGCGCTTGGTAGCAGGCACCACATACGAGCTCATCGCGTGGCCGCAACTTTTACACAACAACACTTGCAATGGGTAGCGCACCTCTGGTTGCATCAGCTCCTCTTTTTTTATAAACGTGTCCGCAAGGGGGTGGAACCCTAAATCAATAACGAGTTCGAGCTCGCTGGAGGCACACAGGGAGCAACTGCTTACTGGCATAATGCGGCTAGTATATAGTTTCGCCCATATCTGCCCTATATTGACAAAACCGAGCGGCTACTATATGCTACTGGGCGGAACTTCACGAAGAAACAGGAGATGTCCCCTTGTCACTCAAGAATATCGCTACGGGAGAGCTTGCGGCCGAACTTCGGACACGCAACGACCTCTTCGACGCGGAAGGTTTCATGCTCTACGAGCTCTACCTGCTCGTTGCGGCAATCCAGCCTATTCCTTGCGTTGATGGCGTTGCCGTGCGGCGCAGAAACGGCGTTGTCGAGGCACTCGCCATAGTGCGCGGCACCGGCAAAGAAAGAGGGAAGTGGTGCTCCGTCGGCGGCAAGATCCGCAAGAACGAAAGCAAGGCAGACGCGTTGCGCCGGCATTTCCTGACCGACCTCAAATGCGGTATCGAGATGCTCGTGCCGTGGGACCAGCCGGTCATCGGACTGCAGTGTGCGAACCAGCAGGACGTCGGCAATAACCCGGACTTCGGCCCGGAGTATGGCAAGCACACGGTATCAGATTACTACCCAGTCCGCTTGCTTGATGAACCGGAATTCGGCAAAACTGTGGTCGGCGGCCAAGAAGCAATCGGCTACGCGTGGTTTAGCAAAGAAACGCTTCCGCCGCGCGAGGCCTTCGGTTTCGACCAGGGACCCAAGTTCATCGCTTGCTTGGAGGTAGCCGAAAAACTCGTCTGATTGTTACCGCCCCGGCTCTCGCGAGTTGGGGCATTTTCTTTTCTACAAAAACTGCCATACTTGCCACATGCAAACCATTTTACTTACGGGAGCAAACGGCGGGATTGGGAGCGCCGCAAAAGTGGCGCTTGAGGCGGCAGGTGCAAAGGTGACAGGAGTCGAACGAAAGGATGCCGACCTGGCGTCGTACAGCGAGATTAAAGCGCTCACCGAGCAGGTGGCACAAGAGGCGCCGCTCGACTGGCTTGTCTTTGCGCATGGGTTTATCAGCGCCGAGACGGAGTTTGAAAAGCAAAAACCCGAGGAAATTAAAGCGACTTTTGACCTCAATATCCTTTCGGTCATCTATCTCACCCAACTATTGCTACCCCACCTGCGGCCAGGCGGCGGTGTTGTGTTTATTTCCTCGACTGCGGGGCTCCATCCCAACGGCCGCTACGCCGCATACTCGTCGTCGAAAGCTGCAGTGAACGCTTTTTCCCAAGCGCTCGCGCGCAACCGTCCCGAGCTTTCTTTTTTCTCCGTTTGCCCCGGCCCGACGAACACCCCGATGCGGGAAAAAATCGCGACCGACGCAAAAACCTCGCAATCACCCTCGGCAGTGGCCAACCTCATCGTCGAGCTTGTCTCTGGCGCAAGCATCTACAAAACCGGCGACATTATTATGATTAGAGACGCTTCTGTTAGCATCGCCGGAAGTATTTGACATTTATATAACAGCAATGTAGACTATTTTTGGACGCAATCTTACAGGTTTGGCATCACACCGAAAGAGAGGAACGAAATATGGACGCCTTACTCGAGCCCGCGTTGTGCCATGCTTATGGGTTGAGCTCCCTTCTCGTTTCGAAGGCCTTGCTCGACCTACTCAAGCCGACGCTTTCGGCTGTTGAATTGGAGTATGTCGAGGTCGACGGTCCGGAGATCGTGCGACAGCACTATTTTCACGACGTTTACACTGAACAAGGTGGCTGCCCAGAAGGAAGAGCCGCTGGGCAGGAAGCTAAGCGTCTCGAGCAAGCCTCAAAGGAGAAGCTCGATGCGGCCGGCGTTTCTCCCGAAAGGCAACTGTTGCTCGCGGATTTGCTTTTCGGTGCCGACGCCGCCTTTTCCTCGTCCTTTCCGCCCTGGAAGATAGAGAACATCGTATACCATTTGTCTTCGCGGTTTCGGCAGGGCAAATCCGGTCGGCTCAAGGAACTCGCTCAAGTCCTCAAAGCGCCCTCGGAAATCAGCTATTTCGTCTCTTTGGTGCACGAGCAAGCTGCCAAACTCGTGGCGGCAAAGGAGCGGGAGAGAAAAGAGCAAGCCGCAAAGTAGAAGCTCGCGACAACAACGTCTATGACTTGAAAATCATAGACGTTTTTTATTTCCCCGCTGGCTTAGGATTTTTGAGATACCACTCGATTGTTTTTTTGAGCCCGTCCTCAAGCGGAGTTTTTGCCTCCCAACCCGTATCTTTTTTGATTTTGGAAACGTCTGCCAAGCGGCGCTTGACGCTCCCTTCCGGCGAATTTTTAATATCAAGCGTTTGCGGCTTCCACCCCATCAACACAAATATGTTTTGCACGAGGTCAGAGATAACCGTCTCCTCTGTTGTACCAATATGGTAGGTGCCGCTGTCGGTCGCACTAGACTCCATAACCGCTTGTATTGCTTCGACCGCGTCGTCGATGTAGCAAAACGAGCGGGTATCATCTGCACCAAAAATAGGGAACGGCTCCACCTTGGCGCTAACACGCCCGACAACTTCGGGTATCACATGCTCGTACCCCGCTCGCGGCCCGTAAAAGTTGTGCGGGCGCACGATAGACATCCGAAAGTTGTATGCCTTTGCATAATGGATAAAAAAGAGCTCTCCAATCAGTTTTTGCGCACTGTAGGAAGAACGCGGATTGTATGGGTCGGCAACAACCAGCGGCACACTCTCGGGAGTTGGGAGAGGGAGCTGGCCAAACGCCTTGAGCGCATCCCCGTACGCCTCGTTAGATGAGGTATATATAATCTTTGCATTCGGTGTCTTGTTTTTGGTTCGAAACCACTCAAGCCCATGCAAAATGGTAGATACGCCGATGCGCAACACCTCGTGCGGGATTTCATAAAAAAGCCGCGTGCCGTTGATGCCAACCAAATGGTAGACCTGGTCGAAACCGCTCATATCGTCCCAAGTTTCCTTGCGCGTCAAATCTGCCTCCCGCACCGCAACGTTGGGGAGCGCTTTGAGCGTCGCCAACTCGGCGTCATCCTGGCTACGAAAGAAGTTGTCAACGATATAGACTTCATACCCATCCTGCGCCGCCAGCCGTTTAGCCAGATGAAGGCCCACAAAACCTGCTCCTCCAGTTATGAGTACTCGTTTCATGCCGGAAAACTATAACACCGTTGGTTTGTAGCGTTTGTTTATCTCGACGATGCCCTCAAACAGCGACAGGCCCCAGTTGTTGCCGAGTACCTCGCTGGCGTAGCGCGCGAATGCGGCAGTGTCTTTGGGCAAGCACGCGCCGCCAAAGCCGCGGAAGTTTTCGTTACAGTCGAGGTAGACGTCCTGTATTGCACGATGCTTTACGATGGCGTTTTTTATTTTGTTGTAGTCGGCACCCGTCGCCTTGCACAAGTCATAAAATTGGTTAGCGTACACGATACGTAGCGCGTTAAATGCGTTAAAGAAATATTTTGAAAGCTCGGCCTCGCGTGGGCTCACATACGCAAACTGTTTTGGGAGTTCGCCGTGCACGTCGCGCAATACGTCGGCATCTTCCTGCTTATAGGTACCGACAATACAGACATCGTTGTTTTCCACAAAGTCGACATACATCGCTCGTTCGCGCAAAAACTCTGGGCAAAAAGACAGCCGTAGCGGAGGGTGCTGCTGTGCAAGCCGGTCGGTAGTGCCCGGCTCGATGGTGGACTTTATAGCAACTACCCCGCGGTAGCTGGCCGCTGCAACATCCTCCACTACCTCCTCGACTATCGATGTGTCGCAAGAGCCGTTGGGGTTACCCGGTGTCGGCACACAAATAAAAAGAATGTCGGTCTGTAAGACGTCAGAAAGTTTGGTGTCGGGGAGCTTGATGTCATACACGGACACATCGTGTCCAATGCGGGTAAACCCGTGGCGCAGAGCCCCGCCCACCATACCGACACCAACTATTCCCACCCTCATATAATAGGTAACAACCGTAGCACAGGGCGGGTTTCGAGCGCAAGCGCTTAGTGTGCAGCTTTGCGCGCAACTTCTCGCATGTCTATATTATTCAAACAATCTGGGTAGGGTTTAAAGATGTGACCGCTCGTGCAGAGGTCGTGGCGGGTAAAGAGCGCGGCTGGCGTGCCGAGGGAATACTGGCCGGGGCCCCACCAACTGATACGCCCCAAGCACGTCGAGAGGATAATGGGCGTCCGCCCGAGGTGCGCGGCAATATGTCCAACCCCCGTGTCGAGCGAGACTACAGCGCGACTCCCCGCGATAAGATTCATCAACTCTTGGAGCGTTGCGCGTCCCGCTATCACAATGGACGGCAAGCCAGCTGAGGCCTCGGCGGCCTCGGCGGCATCCCCCGCCCCACCGGAGAGTACCAGTACCGTGCCGGGCATCTCGTGCGCGAGTGCTACCAGAAGCTCGCGCATATGCGCCGTTGTGAGCCCACGACTTTTACTACCCGAAAAAAGATGCACTATCGTATACGCACCTGTAATACCAAATTTTTCCGCAACACCTGCAATAGGTACATACGTAAGCGACAAATGCTCGGCACTCACCGGCACGCCGAGTGCGAGTAGCACATCGCGCTCATGCAGACGAACCTCTCGGTCCCGTATCGGTCGCGGTAACAAGTAATCATAGAGATAGCGGTTGAGCGTCGAGGTATCATCAAAACCCACCAAGGCACCCCGACGCGCCAGAGTGCGGGCGATTAGCTTGGTCGAAAGCGGTATCGCACCCGCCGTGTAGTAGGTCAGCACCGCGTCGCTCTCGCGCCACTCTTGCCACAGTGCACCGAGCGAGCGCGGCGCGTGGCGGTTTGCCTCGACCACTGTAAGCCACGGCTCGCCCGCAAACAAGTCGCGCAGCATCCCCGCGCGGCTCCCAACAACCAGTCCCAAACGCGTATCAGGATACTGTGCGCGGATGTTCTCCAAAAAATATTTGCCCATAAGCGAGTCGCCGATTGAAGCAGGACGAAATGTTACTGCTTTGCGGATGATCATATACTAATTTTTCTGCGGATAGTGTGCGCTACAAGGCGCACGAAGGTAGTTACATATCCAGACGCCACAAAGGTTTTGCCGCGCGGTAGGGCAAGGATGTCGAAGTCTCTCCCTGCTCTCCCAAAAAAATACACGCCAGGGCTCATAAGCGCGAGTGCAACACGTGGCGAGGATACCCTGCCCCAACCGTGACCTATATCAACATAGAGTGTGTAGCCACGCAAAATTTTTTTGAGTGTACCGAGCGACGGACCATATTCGCGCATCCTGCCGCTCATTTCAAAAAACAAAATCGGACGTGTTTGCAAAACGCGGGTAGCTCCCATGAGTATGCGCCCTTCCATGCCTTGTACGTCCATTTTGATAACATCAAAATCTAACCCCAGATTATCGAGCGTCTTGACCTCTATCTCGCCTCCTGCAACGGCACGATACGTGCCGGCATTCTGCACAGTTTCTTGACTGAACGACGTGTGACCTTCCTCGGCTCCGAGTGCACAGTCGTGGACGCGTACGTTCGTGAGTGCGTTTTGTTCCACATTTTTTCGGAGAAGCACCAGGTTGCGTGGCACTGGCTCAAACGAGTGCACCTCGCGGGCGGCCCTTGCAAAAGGCAAGGTGAACGTCCCTATATTGGCACCGATATCTGCAACAATGCTGCCCTGGTCGATAAACCCCAGCAACAAGTGTATGTCTTCCTGTGCCGGATATCCGCCACGCTCTATCGCCGCAACCATCCGTTTGTCGTCATACTCATCGGCGGCAAGGAGCCCATATGGAGTCTGTAAGGTTTTCATCGCTGTTCAATAAAGTGCATAATATTGCATGCACGCGCAGACCAATTTAAATCGGTAGAGGCAAACGCGCGGGCGGCGCGGGCTTTTTTCTCCGCCAGCGTAGGGTCGGTAAAAATAGCGTGGACTTGCGCGGCAATCGCTTGTGGGCTGTCGGGCTCGGCAAAGTAGCCCATAGAGCTGTCGAGCACATCGCGGATTGCAGGCACGTCCGAGGCGACTATAGGCCGCCCCGAGGCCATATACTCCATCAGCTTTGAGGGCGACGACTCTATGGAGCCAGCGGGGTCACGCGCCGTGTTGGGAATAGTGAGAATGTCGGCCGCGCGCAACCACGTCGGAATTTCCTGATGCGGCTTGCGACCGACTATGACAATATTTTTTGGCGCTCCGGCCGCCTCCCATTTTTTGCGATAACGCGTGATATCCTCATCGGTGCCGCCAATAAAATACAAAACTTCCCCCGGCGCCAAGAGTGGATGCACGTCAAAAAGCACATCAACACCTTTAACCGGAAAGAGGTGTCCTATATAAAAAATAAACCGCCCGTCCTGCGGGAGCCCGAGTGCTCTGCGTGCATCTTCGCGGCTTAGGTCAAGGGCAAAACGCTCGGAGTTGACCCCGCACGGCGCGTGGAGAATTTTGTCTTGCGGCACGCCATACTGCCGCTGTATTTCTGCCCGCAATGGCTTGGTAGCGGCGATAATGCCGCGCATCCGGGCAAAGCCCCAACGGTTTACCACGTCGAGCGAGCTCTTGTAGTACATATGTATCTCGCAAAATGCGCGCCTCGATAACAGCAACACCAACCACGCATCGCGCAAGTCGAAGAAATAGAAAAAGCTCTTGCGACTCTGGAAGAGCGCAAAAAAGAAAACCGAGATGGTAAAGCTCGCCAACATAAGCAAAAAACTAATTCTCCCGGGCACAACACCCATAAGGTCTATAACTGGTAAGTATCGCAGACGGAAGTTCCGCTCTATAAGATGATACTCAAATGGGTCGAGAACCTTTAATGCATTGCGTCGCCGAGGTATCCAAAACTCAACCTCGTTCCCCTCTTTTGCAAATGCTTCGGCGACGCGCATCATGTATGGCGCCATCGTTTTTTCCGAGGGTATCCGCCAATGGGAAATGCAAATAATCTTCATACGGGACACTATAACCCGCCCGCGCTGATAAAAGAAACGCGAACTACTACCGAGAGAAAATCCGAGACGGCCCAAGGTGGGCGCGTAGTGTGTAGCCATTTTGCAACAAAAAGTCTCCGGCTTTCTCCCCTTCCACAACCACCACGCGTGGAAACTCTTTCCAATCGTACGACTGCAAAACTTCTATATCCATACCTTCTGCATCTATGGTCAACAAGTCTATAGGTCCTTCAATCAGCGCCGAGAGCGGACGCACTTCGACCTCTGTTGTTCCTAAAAAGGTAAGGAACTTTTTCTTCTTCCACTTTTCGGCTTCAGCCGCAACAAATGTATTTACCGCGGGGTCTGAAAATCGCCAATACGTGAGTATCCCCGCCCGCCCTACCC
>JAUSIO010000025.1 GCA_030647845.1 bacterium | reverse complement strand
TCGTTATGCAAATACTCTTACAAATGCGTCAGCGAGCGAATTCGGAATCATATATGCGCGGGGGGATACACCCTCTGATTTTATTTTGACAGGTCGAATGCTTGAGAGAATCTGGCTCACAGCAACTTCGTGCGGTGTACAAATGCAACCCCTGACAGGGACAGTATTTATGAATTTTTTTATAAAGGAAAATCCAGAAGGACATTTCACCGAGCGTGAGAGAACGCTTATCCGCAAGCAAATCGATACGCTGTATACTATTGTGGGGGGGGGCAAGGTAGTGACCTTTATGTTCCGTGCAGGGTATGCTCCTGCAGCAAGCGCTCGCGCCTCGCGGTTTGCGCTCGAAGAGCTCTTATTATCATGATATTTGGAAGTTATTCGGATCTTCTTGTTCTAGGTCTCGCAATTTCAGGAATTGGAATGCTTGGTTTTTTGGTCTTTTTTAATAATCCACGCAGTGCTACCAATCAAACGTTCCTTGCCTTTTCTCTCATCAGTATTGTCTGGGGGGTGCTCAATTACGCAAGTTATCAAGCGCAGACCACGGTTGTAAGTTTGTGGCTCTGGCGATCGGTGCTTTTTACTGCAGTGTGGTTTTGTTTCGGTATTTTTCATTTGGCAACAATTTTCCCACAGGAAAAGCCAAAACTGGGTCACGTTTATTCGTTTTTTATTTTGCCGACGATTATCATAAGTTCTTTAGTAACGCTCACTCCTTATGTATTTGTGCAGTTGAAGACACTACCAATACCGGGAACAGTCCCAGCAATTCAAAATGGCCCACTTATTCTCCTATTTGGCGTTGTCGTTATTGCATTAGTGTTAGGAGCAATCTACAAATTTTTACACCATTTACGTAGTGCAGAAGGTGATCTGCGCAAACAGTATTTGTTAATTACATTTGGAACTTTTTTGACCTTCGCACTTTTAATTATCTGCAACTTTATATTACCCGCAGGGTTCAGAATTCTCTCCCTCATACCATTTGGTGCAGTATTCATTTTGCCTTTTATTATTTGTACGGGCTACGCGATCGCTCGCTACCGCTTGTTCAGTACTCGAGTGGTGGTCACTGAAACTTTCTCTTTCATTTTGGTTATTACTACTCTCCTCCAAGTACTCTTCTCAAAAACTCCTGAAGAGCTTTTGTTTCGCGTGAGTGCTTTTGTACTCGTTCTCGTTTTTTCCATCCTTCTTGTTCGGGGCACCGTCAACGAAATGCAACAGCGTGAGCTCATTGAAAAGCAAGAAAAGGAGCTCGAAGGAGCTAACGTGCGGCTGCGGGAGCTTGATAAGCAAAAGAGCGAATTTCTCTCTTTTGCCTCGCACCAGTTGCGCACACCGATGACTGCCATTAAATGGGGTTCGGGGGCATTGCTCGACCATACGTATGGCGAGGTACCGACGAATCTGCAAGAACCCATACAATCTATTTTTGACCAAAGTTCGAGTATGGCGGTTTTGGTGGACGACTATCTTAATGTCTCGCGCATCGAGCAAGGGAAAATGCAGTACACATTTGCGCCCATCGACCTTTCAGTGCTCCTGAAGACGGTTGCCTCACAGATGGAGCCTGGCCTGCGCGCAAAAGGGCTTGCACTTGAGACCGACCTCGGAGAGGGGCGCACGATGGTGTGGGGGGACTCGGGCAAACTCGCCCAGGTCTTTGGTAATATCATCGATAATGCAATCAAGTATACACAACAAGGAAGTATCCACGTGTCACTGCGCAAGCTCCCCGAGCGAGGCGTCGCGCACATCGAGGTCCTCGACACTGGTATCGGCATGGACGAAGCGACTTTGCATAAAATTTTCGAAAAGTTTATCCGAGGCGACAATGCCGCAGAAGTTAGCACTACTGGTTCTGGACTCGGGTTGTTTATTGTCAAGACATTTGTCGAGGCGCATAAAGGCAAGGTCTGGCCAGAGTCGCAAGGCCTTGGAAAGGGCAATACCTTTTATGTAGAGCTCCCGCTCCTTATCCAAAAGTAGCGCGCTCTTTCCAGGATTACACTCGCCCGACTACAGGCTCTTGACAAACCTAGAACTCTAGGTATATAATACTCCCGTACGCTCTTCACCAACCACGGGAGGCCAATGTGGCCGACACACAAACCGTTATCGAAATCACCCCGCCCAAAGGCGGTCGCGTCCACGTCGTCCGAGTGCCGGTTAACCCGGCGCGCGACTGGCAGGAGGCCATCAACGCCGCTGGCCCCGACACGCCGCAAAACTACAACGTGCGGAAGGTCGGCGACCAGTACCCGCCCCAGCTGGCCGAAGTCGCCGAGGAGGAAATCATCCTCGTCAACTTCGGCCGCTACATCGACGACATACAGGTCGCAGTCGACTGGGGAAAGGAGCAAAAGCTCCGCCCGGAGGACCCGCGCGGCACCTTTGCCGTCGGCGAACACAAACCGCGGCTCCATCGCGAACTCGGCTTGTCCGTAATGGCGATCGTTTCGCCCCAGGAATGTTCCTTCGAGGGCCGCCGCTTCGTCTGCCGCGTTTGGTTGTTCGGTGCCCTGCGCTACTGCTATCTCCGCTGGTACGGCCTTGGCTTCCTCGACTACTTCTGGTTTGCCTTCGTCCGCGAGGATGAGCCCTTGGCCGACTAGGCACACAACACCAGCCCTTCGACCCCTTGAACCCGACCCCAACTTGTCTGACAAGTTGGGGTCGATTTTTTTGTGCTACTATTCTTTTGGATACTAGGTGCACAATTCCCGGTCGGCTCATCCCGCCGGGCGCCGAATTCTAGAATAGAGTTGGCCAGAGTCGCGGTCGGTTTTTCTTGTCGCGAGCGTGTCGGCTTTTGTTCTCTCAAAAACAAAGATACTCGGTGCGAAATGTCAGTGGATTTTCGATCCTGAATAAGATACAGCCCGGAGAAGATTCGATGGGTGGTGATGGGGGCGGCATTTCGTACGATTCCTTCGAGGGCAACCGCAACGTCTGCAACGTTTGGTTGAACGATGCCAAGCGCAACTGCAATCTCAACTGGTACGACAATGACTTCAACGACAACTACTGGTTTGCCTTCGTCCGCGACTCTCTGTGTTCTCCTCCAGCCTTTGCGGTTGGAGGAGTTTCGTTTTGCACGTTGCGCAGCCAACCGCCGAGCATTTTGCCGATGTCGGAAAGCGGCTCGCCGAGCGAAGCGTATTTTTTTGCGTCCAAATCACCGGCCTCCCATGCGACCTGCAGAAAAAATTTCACCAAATCCATTTTGCCTATCGCTTTACGCACGAAGGGCAGTTTTTGCTCTCGCGGCAAATAGCTTGCAATGTATACTGCTTCAATCGTCTCTATGAATGTTATATCTATTTTTGATCCAAGCGTGAACCGCGATTTTTTCGGGAAGTGTCTTTGTGTTTCCCGCCACAGCTGGTACGCGGCCACTAGACGCTGTGTGATGTTCAAACTCCTGCGGGGGGGGGGTCGCTACTGGAGCATTGTCATGAAAAAGATTTTCACTCATACATACGAGAGTATCATTTCTGTCGAAAATTTGCTCGAAGCTTGGAAGGAGTTTTTAAGAGGCAAGAAAAAGAAAGAGGATATACAGGAGTTCCAGGCGCGCTTGATGCACAATATATTGGAGTTGCACCGCGACCTTGCCAACAAAACATACACACACGGCTCGTATCAGCATTTCAAGATTTCCGACCCGAAACCGCGCGACATCCACAAGGCAGGCGTGCGCGATCGCTTGGTTCACCATGCACTCTATAGAATCCTTTACCCATTCTTTGACAGGACGTTTATACCCGACTCATATTCGTGTCGCATAGGGAAAGGAACGCATAAGGCCATGAACCGCTTCCGCACGTTTGCGCGTAGGGAATCGCACAACCATACAAAGACGTGCTGGGTGCTCAAGTGCGATATTAAAAAGTTCTTCGCATCTATCGACCACGGCATATTGCTGAAGATACTTGAAGCCCGCATTGCCGACGCAGATATTCTCTGGCTCCTGCGCGAAGTTATCAGTAGCTTCTCTTCCAAAATCATAGAGGCGACGCCTCTAGGATTGCCGCTCGGGAACCTCACCTCGCAGTTGTTTGCGAACGTGTATCTCAATGAGCTTGACCAGTTTGTGAAGCACAAACTTAGGGCGGAATACTATATCCGCTACGCCGATGATTTCGTTATTCTCTCGCGAGACAGAAAGTGGCTCGAGGATATGTTGCCACGCATCAGCGACTTCCTCCAGAATGAGCTGCGTCTCACGCTCCATCCGAACAAGGTGTCGATAGAGACGGTTGCCTCTGGCGTTGATTTTCTTGGTTGGGTGCATTTCCCCAACCACCGCGTATTGAGGACGACGACCAAAAAGAGAATGTTCAAACGTACCTATGGGTTAGAAGAGCAACACGCAGTTGTACAGTCATACCTCGGTCTATTGAGCTATGGGAATGGGAAGAAGCTACAAGAAAAAATTATATCTGCTACTATAAACAAATGATTTCGCGGGAGGAGATAGACAATTTGGCGGAGTTGGCGCGGCTCAAGCTGGGAGAGGAGGAGGCCGTGGCCCTGCAAAAAGACATCTCGAATATTTTGGAGTATGTCGGACAAGTGAGTGCTGTTTCGGCAGGTACTCAAGGCGACGCCTTAAAACCAGGGCTCTCCAAGGCGTCGCCTTTAGCTCTGCACAACGTGATGCGCGAGGATGCCCCGCGTGATGCAGACGACCCGATGGCGGGGAAGCGCGAGCAAATTATCGCCGCATTCCCGCGGCATGAGAAGGAGTATCTTGTGGTGCGCAAAATAATCCAAAAAGATGAATAAGCTCAACGAACTTTCAATCACCGAAGCGGCACAGAAATTGCAGGCGGGAGAAATCACCGCGGTTGATTTGGTGCGTGCATGCGTGGCAGAAATCGAAAGAGAAAAGCCTGTTGGGAAGTGCGACCGTCTCAACGCGTATCTGGAAGTCTTTACCGATGTAGAGGAGCAGGCGCGCCTCTCGGATGAGAGGCGCGCCCTGAGCCCTACGAAGGGCAAGGAAAGTCCGCTCCTCGGCATCCCGCTTGCGATTAAAGACAATATTTTAATGGAAGGGCGCAAAGTGTCGGCCGCGTCGAAGATACTCGAGGGTTATGTGGCAACCTACGACGCGACAGTCATTAAAAAATTAAAAGCCGCTGGCGCGATATTTTTAGGCCGCACCAATATGGATGAATTTGCCCTTGGAGGTTCGACCGAGAACTCTGCATTTGGTCCGACCAGAAATCCGCACGACGAAACACGTGTGGCTGGAGGCACTTCCGGCGGCTCGGCAGCAGCCGTTGCTGCACATATGGCGCTTGGAGCGTTGGGTAGCGACACCGGTGGCTCGGTACGCAACCCGGCGAGCTTTTGCGGCGTTGTTGGGCTCAAACCCACCTACGGCGCTGTCTCGCGCTCGGGACTTATCGCGGCGGTCTCGTCGTTTGATCAAATCGGCCCGCTCACCAAAACGGTCGCTGATGCGGAACTCCTCTTCAACACCATCCGCGGCCACGACCCACTCGATAGCACCTCGGTTCGCGAAGAGACGTATCACAAGCGAAACGCAACGAAAAAGATTGCAGTACCCAAAATATTGAATGCATCGCGTGAATTGTTCGATGTCGAAGGTGTCGGAAAGAAATTCAAGGAAACGGGTCGCATGCTGGTGGAGAGGGGATATAAGTTCATTCCGGATATAGACTTGCCATCTCTCGAACCCGCGCTGGCCGCCTATTACATTATCAACTTTGCCGAAGTATCGTCGAACCTCGCGCGTTTCGACGGCGTGCGCTACGGTCTCTCGCTCAAGGGTAACTCATTGCTCGATGATTACGCAAAAAGCAGAGGAGAAGGGTTTGGTCCGGAGGTGCGTCGGCGGATAATGCTCGGCACCTATGTGCTCTCGGCGGGATACTATGACGCGTACTATGCAAAAGCGGTGGCTGCCCGTGAGCAATTGCGGCGTGAATATGAAAAAGCGTTTGAAGACGTCGACGTCATATTGACTCCAACAATGCCTACGTCGGCTTGGACTATCGGTGAAAAATCGGATCCTCTTTCAATGTATCTTGCGGATGCCTTTACAGTCCCCGCTAATTTGACCGGAAATCCGGCCATATCAATCCCGGTTAAGCGCGAAAGGAACGAATTGCCGATAGGCATGCAACTTACCGCGGCGCACGGCGATGAAGCCGCGTTGTTTACGGTGGGGAAGGATATAGAAGTGGTAGAATAGTACTGATGAGCGAAAACATCGGTTATCTAAACGTCGAATATTTTTTCCTGCGCTTCTACCAGTTTTTTACTGGGGTGCACGACTACAGCGCCACGGTGCCCGACCAAGCCACGGCATTGTTGCAAAAAATCGGGATTCTCGGTCTGGTACTCTCGCTACTATTGCTAACCTTGATAGTCTACTTTCGTGTCCGCACGTTGCAGGTCGAACACGAGGGTCTTGGGAAGCTGGAAGCGCAGGAGCGCGCGCACCGTGAGCACGCGGCAACTGCAGCAAAAAACCAACGGTGGGAAGGCGTAGTGGCACTTGCAATTTCTCCCAACGACAGCGACTGGCGGCGCGCGATACTTGAAGCCGACTCAATGCTTGCCGATTTGTTGTATGCGCGCGGCTATGTGGGCGACACACTCGGCGAGCAACTCAAAGGTGCAAACAAACAGCAATTTACGACGCTAGACTTGGCGTGGGAGGCACACAAGATGCGCAACGCCTTGGCTCACCTCGGCGAGGCGTTCCCCTTAAGCGAGCGCGATACTAAAGCAACTATCGACCAATATCGAAGAGTGTTTGAAGAGTTTGAGTATATATAATCTTAGGAACTAGGTGCTAGCTTCTAGTTGCTCAAAAAGAATTTTTTTTGTATACTCGCTAGTACCTAGAGGCTAGTCCCTAGCACCTAGTGTAGCGGGGTGGAGGAGTAGTACCTCACAAGGCTCATAACCTTGGGACCCGGGTGCAAATCCCGGCCCCGCAACACGATTGAATCGCGGCTGTAAAAATGCTATTTTGGGCTGGTCGGCGTAGCTCAGGTAGTTAGAGCATGGGACTCATAAACCCAAGGTCGCAGGTGCAAGTCCTGCCGCCGACACGCGGGCGTAGCTCAATTTGGTTAGAGCGTTCCCCTGTCACGGGAAAGGTTGCCGGTTCAAGTCCGGTCGCTCGCGCAGTGTTGTTAGTGTAGAATTGGGGTGTGGTGAGGTCTTGTAAATTTTTTCAAGTATTGATATTTGGAGCGTTTTGTATGGTGGCCCCCACTGCCCTCGCGCAGACCTATAGCTACGCGACCTTTGTCCCAACCTATACCGCCCCGACTTATACCACTCCAACCTACACTACGCCGACCTACACTACCCCAACGTATACCACGCAGAACTATTACTCCAGCGGTTCCACGGGCTCCGGTTCTTGCGTCAAACTTTCTCAAAATTTATACAGCGGCCTCAGCGACACCACAACCGCCGGCGCCGTCAGCCAATTGCAAAAGTTTCTCGCCGGTCAAGGCTACTTTACCCACTCAACAACAGGATATTTTGGTCCGGTGACGCTCACCGCGGTGCAAGCATTCCAGAGTTTTCAGGGTATCTCGGCAACAGGATATGTCGGCTCGCTCACCCGTGCGGCGATACAACGTGTATGCGGCTCTTCCTTGCCCGCTCCCAAACCCAAGATCCAATCTCTATTGCCTTCCTCTGGTCGCATTGGCGAATCAATAGTGGTAACCGGTTCTGGATTTCTCGCTGACAACGCGGTTTACTTTGACAGCTACCCCTTGGTGCGCCTCTCCTCGCGCGATGGTACGACGCTCGGCTTTGTTGTGCCGGCATCACTCAAAACCACCAAAGTAGTGCCCGGCCAGCACACCGTCTTTGTACAAAATGCAAACGGCTCAAGTGACACGCTCTCTTTTGTTGTCCTTACCACAAACATCATTACGCAACGTCCTACCATACAAACGGTTGATGTGCCGTGGTCGCTATATGCCGGCCAAAGCTCCACCTGGGTGGTCCGCATCTCTATACCGTCAAATTACACAAATAGCTCGTATCTCTCCGCGCGTTGGGGCGACGAGAACCTTACGTCTGATAGTTATAGTTCGGGTAACCAATCGGTTTCTGGGTCGACGGTAACAATCACCCACACCTACTCGTTTTCAGGGAACTACATGGCAAGTTTCACGCTCTCGGATGGTAACGGACAGGTGTTGGCATCAGAGGCGCTCTCGGTAAACGTCCGCTGACGGACTGTGTGGTATGCTGTATATGTGTTTACTTTACTCGCACTAAATTAATTTGTATATGAACTTGTTTACCAAAGGAGTTATCAGCACCGCGGTAGCACTCTTGCTTGTGGTACCAACAGCGACCCATGCATCGGGGCTTACCAGCGCTCAAGTCGACTCTGTACTCGGGCTGTTGCAGTCTTTTAATGCTGACACAAAGACAATCAACGCGGTGCAAGAGGCCCTCAACCATACCGCAAAGCCGGAAAAACCAGAGCGCACCGGAGTAGCATCGACCACTCTAAAACGCTTGCCTCCCGGGCAGGTGGGTAAAATGGCTTGCATCACCCTGTCGCGCAATCTAGGGTTAGGCTCGCGGGGCGATGACGTGAAGAAGTTGCAGGAGATGCTCTCCGAGGACCAAGACAGCGACTTCCATTCCACAGCGACCGGTTTTTTTGGCCCTCTGACAGCAAAAGCTATGATACGGTTCCAAATGCATAATGGTATTGCCACGAGCACAACTGGGTACATCGGCTCGTTGACGCGGGGTTTCTTTGAGCGCCACTGCGGAAAAGGGCTCGGTCACGAGTTGGGTGAGAAGAAAAAAGTGGCAACCACGACCAACGCCACTACCTTGACTACTGCATCAACCACAACGAGAGAAGATTCAGATGATTAACCAGTAATCGTCAAATGTATATGGCAAAACGTAAAGCACCAGGCACCACAGGTAAAGGCAAATTTTACCGCATCGAGGTGCGGCCAAAGGGCGACTTTGTGCTGTTTCGCAACCAAGACGTTGGCAAAAAGGGCGGGCTCGAGCGCCTGGCTGGCAAACGCAAGAGTGGCAGTTGGGCAACGGTATCGTGGCTAGTGGGCAAAGACAAAGCGCATATAGACGCGCACGGGCATTTAAAAATTGATGACGCAAAAGCACGCACCGCGCTCAAGCAAATCCGCGGGCACGTGGTGCACGTTAAAGGAGACGTCTTCCACGCGCATCCGCGCAATGTGCCAGAGCGTGCAAAACCGACACCCGCGATGCGCCGCGCGCAAAAGAAAAATATAAAAAAAGCCCAAGCGGCGAGGAGGAAGAAAAAGTAAAACCTAATATTTTTAGTAGAGCTATACTATACACAGGTATAGCTTTACTTAGCACATAGTTTGCGCCATACTTTTTATATGGCTGGTGCTCCTTGGACAAAAACAGTACTTGTTGAGATCTATGTGCGACAGAAAAAATCGGCGCATGAGATTGCCACCACGTATTCTTGTTCTGATCATAAGGTGAATTTTTGGCTTGCCAAATATCACATCCAGAAACGCTCTATTTCCGAAGCGGTATATGCTAAAAGCAATCCAAACGGAGATCCATTTTTGTTCACGCCGCCACACACGAAGGAAGAATCGTTCCTTTTTGGACTTGGTGTCGGTTTGTATTGGGGAGAGGGGAATAAGAAAAATAAAAACGCTATCCGGCTTGGAAACACTGACCCATACCTCCAAAAACGCTTTTTGGAATTTCTCGTTCGGTTTTATAACATCCCCAAATGGAAATTTCGGTTTGGTCTACAAATATTTAGCGACATGTCGCCCACGGAAGCATTACAATTTTGGTCTCGCACGCTCGGTATACCAAAAAAGCAGTTTATGAAAGTTATTGTGACACCAGCTCGGAGCATCGGCACTTATAGAGAGAAGACAAAACACGGGGTGTTAACTATTTGCGTGTGTAACAAGAAACTAAGGGATTTATTGTGCGGAGAGATTGAAAAGTTGCAATAAGTACGGTATTCTGCGATTGTTCTTTTACAAGCCGATGTAGCTCAGATGGTAGAGCAACTCCATGGTGGGGCGTTTCCTCCTGCCCACCTCGACGGCGACGTCGTGGTGAATCCCGAATAACGGTTAACGGCCTGCACAGGC
This sequence comes from bacterium, assembly GCA_030647845.1. GTDB lineage: Bacteria > Patescibacteriota > Minisyncoccia > Phycocordibacterales > SBAW01 > GWA1-54-10. The sequence continues at coordinate 5,853 of JAUSIO010000025.1, read as the reverse complement.
TAAGACCGTAGCGTTTTATGCAAAGACGCTCGAACGACTGACAAGGGTCCGCCACGCGCGGAAAGATACAGTCTAGTCCTCTTACATAGTGCTTTAGAAAAAGAGGTGTAAACGAAGGAGTAGGTCTCCGGTTCGATCCCGGACATCGGCTCCCGATTTTAAAATCGGAGCAAAAGCAGAAGCCGGAGTAGCTCAGTTGGTAGAGCACGTCTTTCGTAAAGACGGGGTCGCCAGTTCAATCCTGGCCTCCGGCTCCAGAAGTTTTTTGTAAAAGAAAAAAGCCACGGATCACTCCACGGCTTGTTGTCTATTGAACGGCTCATGCGCCGTTAAACTTTAGGATGGCGCCGAACTTTACGAGATTCTTATAGTGGCTGGGCATGAACTTCCTACTGGCAACAAGGTACCCAAACTCTCGAAGGCCAGTGAACTCTGGCTTGTCACCGTTGCTTCGAGGATGGTCTCCATTCATCCTGGCGAGTTTGCGCCTCCCGATGTCGGTTTGGAAAAATATCCGCCAGTGCGCTCCGCCCAGGGCACTTTCAGGCATCCATTCTTTACCAAGGTATTGTGTATGGCGAGGGTTGCCCACTATGTGGGCTTCCTCCCACAACTCCCGGAAAAAGGTCTTGAGAGGGTCTTTATCAGTTGCCTCCTTGCTCCCACCAGGGAGCTTATGCGTCACACGCACGCCGTGCGGATTTTTGACAACCACCCATCCGATAGGGATGTGGGTCCTGCCGACGGGCTTTGGCTTCCGGATGCGCACGTAGTCTACATCGAAGACCCGTACCAGACCAAACGCCGCCCACTCATCGGTGGGTGAGATGCCAAATTCTGCGAATTCCATCACTGTCTCCTTGACTGGGCCTAACAAGAACTTTCACATTGGTTTATATATTATCTTTACAAAAAAGTCAAGAAAAACGGGAAAGAAAAAACGAGCGCATGTTGCGCTCGTCGTCTGCTACCGGAAATTCGGCTGACTAGGTCACGATGCCGGAGTCGGCGTGCTCGCGGGTAATCGTAATTATTTGTTCTTCCGAAAGTCTGGTTTCATGACCTTGTCCTTTAGGGGAGACCACGATATTTGTTGGGCCGCCCCACTTGCAGCCGATGCTGGTGAGCTGGCAGACGGGTATTGACCGCGCTGTCGCCTCGGCTTTGTTTAGGGCTTCTTCGAAACCATGGCGGTCGAAGACACCACGTTGCCTGATGACACACCAGCGGCGATATGGTTCATTCCGGTCGCGCTCTTGGGTCTCGTCCCGATATTGCGGGTCGAAAATGATAGCCACCGTATAGCGACGGTTAGCCCAATCGCGTGCCGCATGATATTTGCCTGCTGCCGTGACGAACGCGACTTGACCGTGCATCTCGACATCGAAATCGGGATTCTCGCCGAGGGGTTGTGGTTTGAGTGCCACATACTCCCGCATTTCCCTTCGGGACATTTCGCCCGTGAGGATATCGCCAATCTTTCTGACCCGCTCTTCCATCGTCAAACGGAGGTCAGGACTCCGTGTGACTACTTGCAGAGCGTCAGTGGCATCTTTGTCGCCATATTTTTCGTATAGGTCAGGATATTGCGATCGAGCGTTATGGAAACCCATCTGGTCCATGGTTCCCACCCACGCGACCAAACCAAACTCGATATCATGCATCCGACCCTCAGCGCGAAGCATGAGCACCGCCATCGCCCCGAACGAATCTTTGTCTGGGCGGATGGTTACCAAGGCCGCGCCGTCGGGTGGAAGCGGGTGGCCCAGAGCTTGCTCGATGGCGGACGATTTACCCGCACCGCCCCGGCCGTGCTGCGGGTCGATGTTGCCAAAGCCGCACAACCTAGCCAACTCGGGGTCGGTAACCTCGATACCGAGGGTCCACTTGCCCAGCAGCGTGTTGTTGTGGGCCTGTGCTTCGGACGAAACGTCGGTCCGGAGAAGTCCGTATGTATAATGGGGCATCTCTGCCTCCCATTGGTTGAAACGCAGAAGCCCGAATGGATCTTCCGTTACCTATGCTACACGATAACATACTTTTGTCAAGCGTGTGGTATACTCCCCATATGGAAGCAAAAGGGGAGGTACACCAGCGCATACAAGAAATCGAGGCCGCGATGCAGGCGACGGATTTTTGGGTTGATAAAAACAAAGCGCAACAGTTGCTCAAAGAGCTCCACGATTTAAAACTGGCGGCCGAGGGAGCGGGCGCGTGGGAGCGGGGCAATGCGGTGGTCTCGTTTGTTGCGGGTGCCGGCGGCGACGATGCCGAAGATTTTGCCCATATGTTGTTTGATATGTACCGCAAATTTGCCGAGGCGCGTGGCTGGGGCGTGCGCGTACTGCACAAAAACGAAAATGACCACGGCGGCTACCGCAATATGTCTGTCGAGATAGAAGGTCGCGGTGCCTACGGGACCTTGAAACAAGAATATGGCGTGCACCGCTTGGTGCGCATCTCGCCGTTTAATGCGTCAAAAAAACGCCAGACCTCGTTTGTGTTGGTCGAGGTCCTGCCGGTCATAGATAAAGTTACCGATGTCGAAATTACTCCAGACGATTTAGAAATTACCATGGCGCGCTCCTCTGGCCCCGGCGGGCAAAACGTCAACAAGCGCGAGACTGCCGTGCGCGTGGTGCACACACCCACTGGCATAAGCGCACACGTCGACGGCGAGCGCACACAAGGCGCGAATAAAGAAAAAGCACTCGCGATTGTAAAAGCAAAACTGCTTCGCCAGCTCGAGCAAGAGCGCAAAGAAAAAATATCCGACCTCTCGACTGCGGCGGGCAAAATCGAATGGGGTAGCCAAATCCGCTCCTACGTATTGCATCCGTACCAACTCGTTAAAGACCACCGCACAGGTGTGGAGGTCCGCGACGCCGCCGGAGTTCTCGAGGGCAACCTCGACCCGTTTTTGCAAAAACCAAACTAGTGTATAGTGCGGGCAGTTGTTCTGTCTTAATAAGGAAGGGTTTTGGAGATGCGCAGAAGAATACTGATTCTCGGCAGTGGCGGCCGTGAAGCCGCGCTCGCTTGGAAGTTCCACCGCGAGCAATGCCAGGTGTATATTGCTCCTGGCAATGGTGGCACCGACCGCTGGGCAACTTGCGTGCCGATTGCTCTGGAGGGTTGCGCGACGTCTAAGGACTATTTCTATGCGATCGCAAATTTTGCTCTCCAATTTCACATTGACCTTATCATCATCGGGCCGGAAAAATTACTCGAGATGGGCATTGTTGATTCTTTGGTGGCATACGGTCTGCGGGTGTTCGGCCCGACGCAAGCCGCGGCAGCAATTGAGTGCTCGAAAGCGGATGGCAAAGACATCGCGGGAGTCCGTGGTATTCAGACGGCCGGTTACAGGGTATTCACAAACCCTGGTGAAGCGTTCGCATATGTCGAGGTCGCACAGATGCCGGTCGTTATCAAGACGGAAGACCCTCGTTCCGGCGAGCGCACGCGCATCGTCCGCACGGTCTCTGAAGCCACAGCAGCTCTACGGTTTTTCATGCTACAGGGTAATGCCGGTTCAAGCGTCATCATCGAGCAAGTAATCGAAGATGGTGAAGAACTTTCGGCACATGCTGTGGCCGACGGAGACGGTAAAAGTGCGGTGCATTTCCCAGTGGCGCAAGACCATAGCCAACTTATCCCTGGTGGGCCGTTTACTGGCGGTGTTGGTGCTATCGTGCCCGTGCCGTGGGTGGGGCGAGAGCATAGAGCAGCGATACATCAAACCACTGTGGAGACCCTCGCAGAATTGCACGAGCGCGGTCGGCCATTCCGTGGTTTGCTCTACCCGCAATTTAAAGGTCCCTACCTGCTTGAATACAATGCGCGTTTCGGTGACCCGGAGACGCAAGCATACATGCGCCTGCTCGAAAGTTCTCTCTACAATCTGACCTTCGCATCAGCGGAGGGCGACCTGGCTAGCACAGACGAAGTGCGATGGCGCCCCGGCTACGCCGCGAGTATCGCGGCAGTGTCCGGTGGTTATGGCCGCCATGGTGGGAAGCCCCAATATAGGTTCCCGATAATGGGCATCGAAGAGGCGGAACAAGTCCCGAGTGTCATTGTATTCCCGGCGGGGGTGCGGCGTGGCGAAAGGGGGGAACTCCTCACCGACGGTAATCGTGTCTTACACGTCACTGCAATCGGCAAAACGCTGGAGCAAGCGCTCGCTCGTGCCTACGAAGGAGTCTCTTGTATCCACTTCACCAACATGGACTTCAGCCGCACCATTGGCCAAAGCGCGCTTATGCTCCAAAGTGCGCAGGAGCGCCAGCATATACGCAACAACCCGCTCTAACAAGGGCGGTTTTTTCTTGAAAATAAAAAACCGCTCAAAAGAGCGGCTTCAACCACGCGGATACAGTATCCTCGCTTTTTGCTTGGCCTCCCAGAGCAGATGATACTCCTCGGGTCGGATAAGCGGCTCGGGGCGCACCAACTCTTGCAGGGTGTCATCGGCCAGTTGGCGGATAGTGCGGATGCATAGCGCGTGTTCGGCCTGCAGCACACGGCTCTGCAGGCTGGCGGGGTCGTCGCCTTTTTCTATCGGCACGCACTCCCGTGCAACCACCGCCCCTTTGTCGAGCTCGGGGGCAACAAACTGCACCGTTGCCTCTGTGCAAAAATTGCGGCGGCCTGCCGTGCGGGCAAACAAAAGCGTCGCCGCGTGCACGCGCATACCCCACATACCCTCGCCACCAAAGTCGGGGCGGCCGGGGTCTAGTGCGCCGGGGTGCTGGTTGATACCGCGGCGCGGGTGGGCCTCAATGACATTGCGCGGCGTGTTGGGCATCCAGCCATGTTGGCCAAATGCGTCGACTCCGCGGTCTTGAAATTCGAGGAGTAATAGCTCTCCGAACACCTCTGGGGTCATGAGAGGACCTCCTGGGTATCGAACAATGACATCCTTCTCGGGAATTCCGGCCCGTAGTGCTTTTTCAATCCCCCCGGCATCGGGCCGGCTTGCGACGACCAGAGCGATGGTGATGTCAGCAAGCATCCCGCCCTCTTTGGTGGCGAGAATAATTTGCTCCGCCGTGGTGCCACCGCCCGAAATCAATATCGCGTAGCGCATGCCGCTTTTCATGTAACTTCTCCACCCTTGAAGATTGCTTCCGTATCAAACTTAACCGACCTGCCCAACGAAGTCAAAAAATGAAAACTGCCCTCTGCACAACCTATTTTGCACATCGGCGAGGCGGGGGTACAATAGGGAAGTTGTGATTTATAACCGAGGAAAGCGAGAGAAGCAAAACGAAGTTTTGTTTCCGAGCGACGCAGGATATATAGCATTCTTATGATTTACTTTGACCGCGTGGGTAAAGTGTACGCCGACAATTCTGTCGCGCTCGAAGACGTCAGCTTCTCGGTGGAGTCGGGCGAGTTTATCTCTATAGTAGGGCACTCGGGCGCCGGCAAGACCACGCTCGTTAAGATGCTCTTGGCAGAAGAGCGCCCAACCTCGGGTGCCGTTTTTTTTGAGTCGATAGATGTGCACAAAGTGCCGCTCCACCGCATTGGTGAGTTGCGCCGCAAAATCGGCACGGTGTTCCAAGACTTCCGCCTCCTGCCGCAAAAAACCGCGTACGAAAATATCGCCTTTGCGATGGAGGCCGCTGGTCGCAACGAAGCCGAAATTCGCTCCGACGTGCCGCACGTCTTGGACCTCGTGGACTTGGGCGATAAGATAAACAATTTTCCTGACGAGCTTTCGGGCGGCGAGCAACAAAGGGTGGCGATAGCGCGCGCAATAGTCAACCAGCCCGACGTCATAGTCGCCGACGAGCCCACCGGCAACCTCGACCCGGTCTACACGTTCGAGATTGTGCAGATTTT
>JAUSIO010000023.1 GCA_030647845.1 bacterium | reverse complement strand
ATAAACAAACGGCAACTGGTAGAGAGGGACGTTCTGCTCGGCTGTTTGCGTAGAAATATCGAGATCGTGGCTCATTGCCAAACGTGCGACGTCATCGTATGTTGCCACGCCACCATGGTCTCCTACCGCGTAACGGACGAGCGGCAAGGTGCTATCACCCGTAAGCATAATCTCCCCATTATGTGCCTCAAAATTGGTAAAGAGCGGGTTGTATTGTGCGAGCGTCGGTATTTTCTCGACCGGGCCGAAGAGCGCATGAAAAAAAATTTCATTTTCAAGTGCGGCGCGCCGAAGGAAAATAGATGTCGGCGTCTCATACGCCATAGCACCGATATCGGCTGTTCCATAAATATTGAGTGTGTCGAGATATGCATTTTCAATTCCGGTCATATGCATGATATGGTCGCGGAATTTTTCGGTAAACGCCTCGGCTGCAAAGAGCAGACGGATGTTTAGCTCGCGCAGAGGGATGCCGGCAAGTAGCGCATCGTCGAGCACATCTTTGACGAACGGCGGGTATCCTACAACTATGGTTTGTTTAAAATTTGGCGCAAGATCCCGCAGTGCATGTAAAATTTCTCCCTTATTAACGCCCGGTGTGAGAATAGAGATGTTTTTCCCGCGCTCGCTTGCCATTACAAACGCCTGATAGGTAAAAAGCCCCCCTATCCATACGCCCATGCCAAAAGTTATGAGCACAAGGGTCGGACCCTCTCGACCTTCGCGTTCTCCGTTTTCCAAAAACAGTTCGACAAGAATAGAATATTGCCACTCGAGTTCACTATCGTGCGGAAAATAAAAAGGTTTACCAGTCGACCCGGACGTCGCAGAAAAAACGATTGGGCGCTCAAGTGTCCCATCCCAACACAACGCTGCGAGTGGGTATTGGCGCAAATAGTTATCCTTATTCGTTACGGGGATGTCTGTAAAATGAGCGGGAGTAGTAATTTTGCTCGGATTAACGTGATGCTTGTGAAGAAAGTCTTTATACGCAGGTACGCGTACTGCGGCGGCATGGAAGAGTCCGCGCATCTGTTTCTCCTGTTCATGTTTCCAACGCTCCGCGTCGCGTGTGCGTATCATACGCAATACCTCTGTAGGGGTATATCGTTTGCCTGATGGTATATAGTCCATAGCTGACAGACGTATTATACGCGAGCTCTCCCGCGGTGGAAACGCTTCTCGGCAATAGCATCGGCTATGTCGTTTGTTGGCTGGTGCTGTCTACGTGAACCTGCAATAATCTGCTGCACTGTCGTCGCCACGTACGCAACATTTTTTGCGACGCGAGACTTGCTATAACCTCCCTTGTGTAACTCATCAACAACATTAATAAGACCGCCAGCATTTGCCACGTAATCCGGGATATACAGGATACCTCGTGTAAAGAGACGCTTACCATCCTCGCGTGTAGCGAGTTGATTGTTTGCCGCACCACATATAATAGAGCAGCGCAGTTGCCTGATAGTGACTGCATTAAATTCATCCCCAAGCGCACAGGGGGCGTATATATCTGTTGCGTAGGTGTGTATTTTTGTATGCGGAACGATACGAATGTTCTGGAAGCGCTTGCGTGCTAACCGGACTCGAGTATGGTTGATATCCGCAGCAATAACCGAGCCCCCTGCCTTTGTTATAAGAGCACATAACGCAATGCCGACGTTACCAAGACCTTTAATTGCGCATACCCTCCCCTTGAAGGACTCCGAGCCAAAACGCTCTTTAAGCGCCACACTCATCGCACGGTATACACTATGCGCAGCCCAACGTGCTGGCATCCCCCCGACGCGAGGCCGACCGATTATAGAGTCCGAGTGCTTTGCAAGCACTGTAATATCGTGCGCGTCCAACCCAACATCCTCACCAGTAAAAAAGTGCCCATGTAAAAGCTCGAGACAGTGGGTATACGCAGTAAGATATATTTCTTTTTGATGCTTGGTGATTTTTTTTGGCGCCATAAGCACCGCCTTCCCACCACCATATGGGACCCCTGCTGCAGCACACTTATAGGTCATCGCGCGAGAAAGGCGCAGAGCGTCCTGGAGTGCTTCCGTCTCGTTCTTATAATGCCGGAAGCGTGTGCCACCAACCGCTGGTCCTAAGTTTGTATTATGGATGGCAATAAATCCGCGCAAACCTGTTGACTCATCACGTAGATACATAACCCCTTCGTGGTCATCGAATTCGAGAGACTTCGTAAAAATAGACTGATCTTTTTTTTGCATTGAAAACCTCCGGCTCGGACTCGTTGTATCTCTCTAACGGCGAGGATTTCGCACGTGCCACCATTAAACTATATTTGAGATTTAAATCAAACCTACCCCGCCAATGCTTCGCGGATCTTTTCGACCACCAACGAGGGCGTGCTGTTTGCTTTTATCAAATAAAACACGGGTTCGTGGCGCTCCACTGCTTGTATGATGCGGTCGGTGTCTGGGCTTAAGTTAGTAAGAAAGATAACCCGTACCTGTTTGCCGTAGGGCTCGTCGCGACGCAACTCCTCGAGCATCGTGATGCCGTCGTGCGGCATCATAATATCGAGCAAGATAAGGTCGGGGTGCTTCCCCAAAGCCAATGCGAGTGCGTCGTTGCCGTTGCCGGCAGTAAGTACTGCGAATCCTTCTTTTTCTAATTTTTGAGCAAGAATATCCTGCAGAGTATTCTCGTCTTCTACCACAAGCACCGTTTTTTGGCCTCCTTGTGCCATACGGGAAGTATACACCTGTTTTTGCTTTGCTTGCCCTGAGCGAGCGAAGCGAGCCGAACGGGTGCGGGATGGGAGAATCGAACTCCCACCAACAGGTTGGAAACCTGTTGTTCTACCATTAAACTAATCCCGCACTATCTGTATCTAACTTTCAATTAACCTCTCTAATCCTACCTTGATGTTTTAACATAGCTGTAACCAGCGAGAACTAATCCCGCCTTCGCCGAGCCAAAGCTCGGCTTCGGCGGGCAGGCCCGCTACGAGCGACGGCTGGGTTCTCGAATCGTAGCAGGCACAAGACACACTGGCAATAAACTCGTATAATATGTACATGGGTATTGTATCGTTACTTTGGCATGCACTGGCATACACAGTGGTAGGTATCGTGCTTGTGTGGCAAGTGTTTTCTGGCACACATATAACCATTGTTCCTTCCCTGCCGGCAGCGCAAAGGCATAGGGCCGATACGACTGGCCTCTTCCCTGTTGCATCAACCGTACAAAAAACGGCAACAAGTACTCCCGAACAAAAGGCCTCCCCTCTGCAAATATTCCAGTCTATTGTCCAGCATGTTTTTACTCCGACCGTACCCTCTTCGGCAGATATACCTGCACCAAAAACACCTGACCAGATAAACGCGCAGACGCGTACGGCGTTGGTTAATATCCTTTGCGTAACAAAAAGCGGTGGGTATCTACACCCAATCTCCGGCAGTGGCGTTATCATCGACGGCACAGGCGTCATTTTGACCAGTGCGCATGTCGGGCAATATTTTTTGTTGCGCGACTATCCCACCCCAGGCAATGTCGACTGCATCGTACGCACCGGGAGCCCCGCATACCCAACCTACAACGCCAAACTCCTATATCTCCCGCCCGTGTGGGTCAATGCAAACGCAGCCCAGATAGTTGCCCAAGACGCCCGAGGTACCGGCGAAAATGATTACTCTTTTTTGCTCGTCACTTCGACCACTGGCGGCTCGCCTCTGCCCGCGGCATTTGCGCCTGTGCCTATCACCACCAACACGCCACAGCGTGGCGACCCAGTGTTGTTGGCGTCGTACCCTGCCGGATTTCTGGAAGGTTCAACTATAACAATGAGTTTGTATGCCTCCTCGGCATTTACCACGGTGGCAGAGCTTTTTTCGTTCGCCGACCTCGGCACGGTTGACCTGTTGTCGGTCGGGGGTACTGTTGTCTCGCAAGCGGGCTCCTCGGGCGGAGCGGTAGTGCGCCAGCAAGATGGCGCACTACTCGGGATTATCGCAACCGCGACTGTTGGTACCACAACAGCTTCGCGCGACTTGCACGCAATCACGCTTGCACACATCGACCGCAGTCTAAACGCACATGGCAAGGGTGGCCTCCTGCAAATCCTCTCGGGCGACCTGCAAGCAAAAGCCGCGGCATTTAACGCAACTGTCGCCCAAACCGAAAAGCACCAGTTGATTGATGTGTTGGAGAAGTAAATACCCTGCTAGAGTAAGATTTCTTTGAAGACGCGTAGTATATTTCCATAAGAAATTTTTTCAATATCTTCCTCACTATATCCCCGATTGCGTAGTTCGCTCCACAACAGATCTATTTTTTGTACCGAGTTTAAGTCAGAAAGCGTACCTGTGGTGATACCCCCCAAATCAGAGCCGATGGCGATATATTCAATTCCCATAACTTTTCGGAAATGGTCAATGTGATCGACAATATCTTTTACGGTACCGGGGGACTTTTCCTTCCCAACAAGAAACATACTTCCAAAAAATACTCCGACAACTCCACCACTTTTTGCAACAACACGTAACTGTTCGTCGTCATAATTGCGGAGACTGGGACAAAGTGCTGCCGCGTTTCCATGGCTGATAATAATGGGACATCTAACAAGCTTAGCCGTGTCGAAAAACGTCTGCTTGTTCATGTGCGCAAAATCAATAAGCATGCGACGTTCTTGAAGCCAGTCGAGCATTTGAGTGCCTAATACGGTGAGACCTTGAAACAGGTCTTTCGTCCCACCGCCGAACGGGTTGGTCAGATTCCACACAATTCCCAAGGATCTCCATCCAAGACCATACCACCGCTCCAACATTTCCCAATCCCCATCAAAAACATTAAGACCCTCAACGTGTAGCAAAAAACCATGACGAGAGTCGTCTTTTAAAATTGCTTCAACATCTGAACTATTTTTTATTATCGACCACTCGGGACACTCACTACAATATTTCTTGTAGGTCTGGAAATCGTGCTCGATTATTGCGTTGCTGGCGGGGTCAAAGAAATTTTCTTGCGGAGGTACGGGGAAAGCTGTAGAAACTACTACTTTGAAATTCTGTTCTTTGAGCATCTCAAAATTGGTCTGCCAGTGGTCGGCGGGATATAGCTCGCGGCGACTCACGTGTAGCAAAAGATCTTCGTGCAAATCGATTACCGGTATTTTTTTGTCCATAGTATGTATAGTATCTTTAGTTTCCAAATAAAAAAGTGACGCGCCTGCGCTTGGCAGACACGTCACTCGTGGCGACGTTGCTCTCGCATCTTTTTAGACCGTGCACAGTGCCGCAAGATATCCCACAATTCACCTATAATCTTGAGAGGTAGTGTGGCCGCTTCAGGATGTACATAGAGATCATCATCTCCAACCAAATCGTGCTGGTTGAAAAAATTTCTATCCCCGAGCGCGTAGAAGACCTCTGGGCAGGCCGCGACAGCATCTCTCACCTGGTCGAAGTACCAGTCCTTAGTTGGCTGCAAATCTGCCGCCAAAGTGCTCCACTGTTCCTGAGGGGTAAACTTGAAGCTCCGCCCCCTGTTTCGCTCGTTAGTTGCAAATGCTCGAGCGCTCTCAAACAAGCAGTCGAGCGCCTCTCTGCGATGCCGACGAACAACAAAACGCATTGGGGCTGCCGAGTGTACATTGTACTCGACGCACTCGGATAGGCCGAGCTGTCGGGCGACCGTGCTGTAGAGTTGGCTGAGGGATTCCCCCAATTCCATAACATAGCTCGCCATGTCTTGCCCACCAATGTGGTGGAGTTGGGGACACCCCGAGCGCTTTTGCTCGACTACCGCATCCAGAAGTATTGTGACTGTGTTTGGTACGAGCCACCCTGCCTGCATATTTGAAAAACCATAAAGGTTCCCCAAAATCTGCTTCGAGCTAGGCACCGCTCCTCTAGGTTCTTTACGAATAGTCCCATCTTCGAGAACTCTTCGATACCACAGTTGCGGTTGTTTATTTGCGACAATCTCAAGTACGGCAGCTGCGAGATCTTGGTTGCATCGCAAATATTCGCTCTGTGTTTGGAATACTGCCTGTGGCATCACTCGATGCAAGACCTCAATGTGGCAATCTGTGACGCTGGCACCAAGAGGGAAACCCTCAACCCCGTCGATTGTTACCCGAGCATGAGTCATCAACGACTCCTGCGAACAGACCCTCTCAGCTCTCCCGCCACGAATAACGTAGTGCGGATGATAGTTGATGTCTTTGTAGCCAAAATTTCGATCAAAGAGCAATGCTGGAATACCG
>JAUSIO010000017.1 GCA_030647845.1 bacterium | reverse complement strand
CTACGAGCAGGAGAAGAAGCGCAAGGAGATAATTGCCAAATCGCTCACCACCGAGACCAAGTCGGTCCAGGTCAAAATCGGCACTGGCGAGAACGACATGGCACTCAAGGCGCGCCGTGCTGCCGAGTGGCTCCGCGAGGGGCATCGGGTCAAGGTAGACCTCTTCTTGTGGGGGCGGTACAAGTATATGGAATTTGGGTTCCTCAAGGAGCGGCTCGAGCGGTTTTTGAAAATGATTCCCGAAGAGTACCGTGTCGGTGAGCCAATCAACAAAAGCCCAAAGGGATTGACGACAGTGCTAGAGAAAGGGAGCAAATCAAAATAATTACTTGTAGTGAGCGAAGTCGAACTATGAAAACAAACAAATCATTTACCAAGCGGCTCAAAATTACCAAAAACGGTAAGGTGGTCGCGCGCCACCCGGGGCAAAACCACTTTAACGCAAAAGAAGGACGCTCGGGGCAAATGGCCAACAACCGCTCGCAACTTTTGACCCTAACCAAAAAGGTATCACAACGCTACATTACCACGGCGTCTAAATCTAAAAATTAACTACCATGGCACGAGTAAAAGGAGGAATGAATTCGCTAAAGCGCCGCCGTACCGTCCTCAAGATGGTCAAGGGATACCGCTTTGGCCGCAGTAAAAAAGAGCGCGCGGCGAAAGAAGCAATCTTCCACGCGGGTAAGTACGCGTTCGCCCACCGCCGCGACAAAAAGAACGACTTCCGCCGATTGTGGAACGTACGCATCAACGGCGCCCTCGATGTAATGGACTCTTCCCTCTCCTACAGCAAACTTATCGGCGCGCTCAAAAAAGCAAATATTCTCATAAACCGCAAAATGCTCTCTGAGCTCGCCGCCCACTCGCCCGAGACATTCGCCCGCATTATAAAGAAGGTGTCTTGATCAATCCCGACGCTCCGGTCGGGACCCCGACTGAAACGTCGGGGAAAAGTTTCTTAAAAAATCCCCGTCGAAGCGGGGATTTTTACGCATCGTCGGTTGGAGGAGCAAAGTGGAATGACGCGCGGTTTGTTTTGTCCTGGTTGACGAGGAAAACAATTTTTTCGACTAAGTGGTGCGGGTCGGTGTCAAAGACGATTTTGTCGTTGGGGCGGTGACCATTTTTTAAAATATCTTTGATAACTTCGTCGGTCTCCCAGTCGGCCTCAAACACGCCGATTGGTTTTTTATCTTCGAACGCGACGGTAAACTCGTGTATCGTGCCGATGCGCCCGCAACCAAAGAGCATCGCGTCGCACGACCGGGTAAAAATCAGGTCGCGCCCCGGGTAGCCAAACCCGGTGTAGACAATGACATCCATATATTCAATTGGCAGATTGTACGTTTCGATATGCTCTTTTTCGGAGTTGGCGGGGGAGAACCCTATAGATATACCACCAGCTTCCTTGGCGCCCATCGCCGCCCACAGAGGGAAGCCGGTGGTGGCACCTGTGAGCAACACTGCACCTGCGTGCGCGATTTGTCGCCCCAACTCGAGGCCCTTGTCATACGCGTCGATACCACAGTGTCCGGTCTCGGCCGCGCCAGAAACGCCGAGTTTCATCTGTCCGCTTTTTGCCTTTGTATCCATACCTTGATTGTAGCAGAAAAAATACCGAGGACGGTCCTTAAGACCGGTTTCGAAAGGACCGTCCTCGGTATTTTTTAGAAATCAATTTCTGCCTTTTCTCCTTGCTCGGGTGCAACTGCTTTTACTCCGAGATAGTCGCGAATACGTTGCACCAAAAAACCAGCCGAGGCCGGCTCGCCCATCACCACAAACACTTCTTTGAGTGAGTTCTGTACCTTGTTTACAAACTCAAGCAACTGTTCGCCGTCCATATGCGCCGAGTAGCCGTACATTGCTTCGACCGTACATCGCACGGGTACTGTTGTGCCGCGAATCTCGACCGACTTTGCCCCCTCAGACAAGCGGCGACCCAAGCTCCCTGCCGCTTGGTAGCCGACAATCAACAGCGTTGACTTTTCGTCTGGCAAGATTCGGCTTTCGTGTGCCACAACACGCCCGCCGTTGCTCATGCCAGAACCCGCAATAATAATTTTTGTGTCTAGTGTGTCCCCTATTTTTTGCGATGCGGTAGCGTCTTGCACAAAGCGCAATTCGGAAAAGTCAAAAATCGCCTCTCCTGCGGCAATGCGTTTTTGCATTTCATCGCTAAAGTATTGCGGGTACGCCAGGTACGCCGCCGTAATCTTCTCTGCCAACGGCGAATCAAGATACACCGACACCCTCGGTATACGCTTCTCCTGCATCAGTGCGCGGATTTCAAACAAGAGGTCTTGTGTGCGCTCGGTCGAAAACGCAGGGATAAGAAGCGTTCCACCTTTTGCAACCGCCTCCTCTATTATATTTTCGAGTAGGTCACGCCGATGTTTGTCATCGTGTCGCATACGGTCGCCGTAGACGCTTTCCATCACCAAATATTGCACACCGGTTGGACTTTCGACCAGTGGCAGAAGCGGCGAGTTGCCACCGCCCAAATCTCCCGTAAACACAATACTTTTACCGTTTACCCCGAGCGTAGTCGAGGGGCGGGTAAACTTTGCCATGGCCGAGCCCAAAATATGCCCAGCGTCCAAGAGCTCGAGCACAACGCCGCCGCCTACGTCTTGTGGTTGGTGATATGGCACTCCCTCCCACTGCCGCATCGCCGTCGCAATGTCGTGCTCATCGTACAACACCTCTTTGCCGATGCGTTTGGCGGTGAGGCGCGATAGTTCCATCGCATCCAAGAGTAGCGGCTCGGCAAGCGCGCGGGTTGCCTCGGTCGAAATAATCTTGCCAGCAAAGCCATCTTTAACTAACTTGGGGATGCGCCCAATGTGGTCGATGTGCGCGTGCGTGTTCACCAGCACCGAAATTGATTTTGGGTCAAACGGAAACGGGTCCCAATTTTTATCTTCGAACGAGTGCTTGCCCTGGAAGAGCCCGCAGTCGACCAAAATTCTTATTTTGGTCGTCCCGAGTGATTTACCCTGAGCAGAGTCGAAGGGAGCCGAGGGACTGTTTACTTCAAGTAGAAAATTAGAGCCCGTTACCGAGCCCGCGCCGCCGTAAAAATGTATGGTTGATTGCATGAGTTAAAGGCGACTCCTTAGCTTGGGAAGGTGTCGCCTTGCGTGTATTGTAACAGAAAATCCCGCCCAAAAGAAAAATAGGAGGCGGGATACTCTGTCGGACTTCGGAAGCAAGTGTCTACCTAGTTTCAAGTGGGTGCTCTAAGTGGTACACCAAGGTGCACCATCAAATCAAGCTCCCGGTAGAATCACTTAAGGACATCTGCCCCCGCCGTCCTCCCCCAGTATATCAAAGCTTTCACAAGCGCAAGCCCTCGCCGTGAGGCTTAGCCTCACGGCGTCATCTGTAGTATGTAATTATGGCGTTTTTATTTTTCATATCCCTACTTCTACCTTCCAATTCATAGGAATGAGGGTCAGGTTAATTGGGTAATGAAAATTATTTTCTTTTTTCCAACTCAAAAGTTTTTGCTTGCTTTGTGCTAGAAGCGTATCCTCGTTTTGTATTTTCTGCGCAGTCATCTGGACAAAGATTTCTATAGGAGCAATCTGCACTTTTATTTTCGCCGAGTTGGCATAAACAAAAACGT
>JAUSIO010000035.1 GCA_030647845.1 bacterium | reverse complement strand
GAAGCGGCTATTTCGGAAGACATCCCCTCCAAAAAATCCACCCTCCAAAAAATCTTTGGCTCGAACCTGCAATTGCACAACAAAAAAGTCCGGGAAACGGCTCCTCCACCTTGGGCGGCGCTTCGCGCCGCCCACGCCACGGTTGCGGAATCTGACGCGAGTTTTATTCGGGCTGCGGGACTAGGATTCGGACCTAGATAAACAGATTCAGAGTCTGTTGTCCTACCATTAGACGATCCCGCAATTGCAACACAATACCGCTCAACGGTACACCAAAAAAGCGGTTTTCTCAAATCAAAGGTTGGACACGACAGAAAAAATTAAACTTGGTACAATTTGGCCACCCGAAGGTTTGAAGTAGGATTGAGATCTACGAGGCCAGCAAATTATGGAAGAAAAAAACACAGAGGGAGCATTTCGATGGATTGTTGGTCTTTTGCGAAAGCATTCAATTCCTTTTCGAATTGCAGGAGGGTTTGCGGCGAGTATATATGGTTCGGCGCGTCCAATTGCCGATATTGATATAGGTATACCAGATGATCGATTTGATGATTTGTATGAGGATGTTAAAGAATACGTTACTTTTGGCCCCGCGCAGTATCTCGATAGGGAGTGGGACTTGAAGCTCATGACGCTGATGTATAGAGGACAAGAAATTGACATAGATGGTGCTACCACGAGCAAGTTTTTTGACCGAGATACCAACACTTGGATTGTCGGCACACGAGACCTTTCGATACACGAAATGCGGGAGGTGTACGGTATCCTTGTGCCTGTCATACCCAAGGCCGCGCTCATTGCGTACAAGAAGAAGCTTGGCCGCAGTGTAGATATTCAAGACGTGGAAGCTTTAGAGAGTCAACAATGATAAAGAATATAATTTTTGATTTTGACGGGGTGATTGCCGATACTTTTGACGTCAATTGGGCTCTTAGCCAAGAGCATGACGAAACGGCAACGATGGAAGACTTTTTGGCGCATCACGACGGCAATGTTTTTGCGGAGCCGCGCATCAAATTTAAACCCGAGCGGGTCCATCTATTTTATTCCGAATATGCAAACCGGCTCATGCCGAGCCATATTGAGCGTTCAAAGGAGCCACTAAAGAGGCTTGGAGCTACATACACCCTGTACATCGTTTCAAGCAATGGCGAGTACGGAATTAAAAAGGTGTTGGAAGCGGCGGGTGTACTCGGGCTTTTTGCGCAGATTTTAGGCGTAGAAACCCACGAATCCAAGGTCGAGAAATTTAAAATCCTTATGGAGCATAGTGGTATAACGTCCGAGAATGCTGTTTTTATTACCGATACGCTCGGCGACATAATAGAGGCTCGTAAGGTCGGCATAAAGACCATTGCGGAGACGTTTGGCTTCCACGACCGAGAGCGTCTTGCGCAAGGAGAGCCATTTACCATAGTAGATTCGTGGGAGGAGATCGAAGAGACGCTGAGCAAACTATCTTAAATCTCCGCCAACCACACAATAGTCGGAGCATTTTTGCAAGCCGCTAGGGGTATGGCATACTGTTGGTGTATGACTAATACATGGAAATATGTCGCCGGCGTTGTTGTGGTGCTACTCCTGGCCGGGGGAGGATATTACTTATTACAAGGAAAAAAGAGTATCAGCGTGGTGCAGGAGGGTGGGAGTGTCGCGGTGCAGATAGCGACTAGCACCTACACCGGTGCTGGTTTCTCGATTGTGTATCCGGCAAACTACATGGTTGACGCCGCGTATGCGTACGACCAGTTTGGCCCGAAGAAATTAATTAATGGGGTAAAGTTTACTATTCCTGCCAGCATGGCGACTGGCACTAACCTTGGCACCGACAGCTACCTTTCTGTCGAGTCGCTCCCGCATGCAAAAAATTGCACTGGTGATATTTATCTTCTGGCAGATGTAAAAGCACAAACTATACCAGAGAACAGCGTACAATATTCGGTCGCAACCAACTCGGGCGCCGGGGCGGGGAACATGTACGAGGAAACCGTTTACGCGATAGAAGGCAGTGTGCCATGCACGGCGGTGCGCTACTCTGTGCACTCGAGCAGTATCGACAACTACCCTGTGGGGACTGTGCGCGAGTTTGACCGCATGGCGCTCCTCGCAGCCTTCGACACCATCCGCCAGTCGCTTATCTTGTCGCATTAACTCGCGCGTATAATGCCGTGAGGCTTAGCCTCACGGTAAGGTCTCACCTTTTAGACCGCAGAGACAGTTGTTAGCCGTGATATACTAGCCACCTATGGCAAAAGAAATGACACTTGAGAACCTCGCCGAACAAATGGCGGAAGGGTTTGCAACACAGGGCACGGAAATTAAAAAACAAGGTAAGAGAGTTGACGACCTCACCGAGAGCGTCGCTTTGATTGTCAAACACATGGCGACGAAGGAAGAGACAGCGACAAAATCCGATATCGTGCGACTTGAAGGCCATTTCGTTAAGGTTGGTACTCAGCTTGTCTCAATGGAAGACGAACTCAAAACCATCAATCGTCGCATCAGTGCGCTTGAAGACGCGGTAGGGAATCTTGCTGGTTTTGTTAAAGAAGTTGTCGAACTTCGAAACCGACTTGAAACTATAGAGAGACACCTCGGTCTTGATAAAAAAGTTCCTGCCTAAGAAAAACAAGTGTGCGTGTGATTTGACAAAAGCGGCTTCTTTTGCTATTGTTGTGCTTCATGTCGCAGAACAGTAGCAAAAAAAGCTTTAGCTACAAACCCCGCACAAGCGGGGGTTTTGGCGGGCGCAAAAACTATGCCGGTGGCCCCAAACCCGCCTACCGCGGAGCAAGCGGGCGCCCAGCGTTTAATCGCGCCAAAAAATACACCAATGCTCCAAACGCTTTTGATATATCGCGCTTTATAAACAAGGCGGTCATCACCGAGCAAATCGAGCATTTTGTCCCGGAGCACCGCTTTGCCGACTTTGCTCTGGACGCGCGGCTCAAGCAAAACATCATCAAAAAAGGCTACACCGACCCGACACCTATCCAAGACCGTGCAATACCGCATATTTTGCGTGGTCTCGATGTTGTCGGCATCGCCAACACCGGTACCGGCAAAACCGCGGCGTTTTTGCTCCCTCTCATAAACAAAATTCTTACCAACAAAAACGAACGCGTGTTAATTATGGTCCCGACCCGCGAGCTTGCCGTGCAAATAGGCGATGAGTTGCGTGGCTTTACCACGGGGTTACAAATATACTCGGCAATATGTGTTGGTGGCGCAGGCATTGGCGGGCAGATTGCCGCACTGCGCCGCAAGCCGCAGTTTGTGATAGGCACGCCGGGGCGGCTCAAAGACCTGCTCGAGCGAAAAGCGCTTTCGCTCGCTACCTTTACTGTGGCGGTGCTCGATGAGGCCGACCGCATGCTCGACATGGGTTTTATCCACGACATGCGCACTATCTTGGCGCTCTTGCCGAGCCCGCGGCATACACTGTTTTTTTCTGCGACGCTCTCAACGGAGATAGAAAAGTTGATAGGCGAGTTTTTGCGCGAGCCGGTGCGCATCTCGGTGCGCACGCGCGAGACCGCCGCCTCGGTCGAGCAGGACATTGTCCGTGTACCGCGCGGCGGCAACAAGCTCGACATCCTGCACGACTTGTTGATACAGCCCGAGTTTAACAAAGTGCTCATCTTTGGCCGCACTAAACACGGGGTAGAAAAACTCTCTAAAGTGCTCCAGCAACGTGGCTTCCGCGCCGAGTCAATCCATGGCAACAAAACGCAAAACAAACGCCAAAAAGCACTCGACCTATTTAAGCGCGACCACGTGCAGATATTAGTCGCCACCGACGTCGCCGCGCGTGGGCTCGACATAAACGGCGTATCGCACGTTATCAACTACGACATCCCTGCGACGCATGAGGACTATATACACCGCATCGGCCGCACTGGCCGCGCCGGCAAAAAAGGGAAGGCACTCACCTTTGTCGAGGCGTAAATACTGGCATGAAAAAACCTATAAAGATAGAAATAAAAAAGGAGGTTGTGGTCCACAAACCCAACCCGCAGATGCGGGGGCCGAGTAAGACCTTCCAACAAGACGGACACTGGATAGAAAAGCCCAGCATCACGGCAATTTTAATCTGCGTGTGCGGCAACCGCTACCTCAAAACACGTGCCTTGCAAGAGCTGTGCCTGCGCTGCTCCTCGGTGATTTTCAAAAAGCGGTAGTTGACAAGAACTTTTTTAACGATACTCTACGGCGTAGATGTGTAGGTTTTTCGGTCTGCTTGAGTTGAGGTGGGGTTATGGAGATTTGTGTGTTACCAGGCACGCAGGAAATAGTGAGGCGTCTCAAAGGCGTCTACGATGGTGGTCAAGGTAGCGCGGTGGCCAATATCTATGCCCAAATTGGGCAGAGTACGCAACAAGAGCTTGCGGCGCCGGGCGTTGTTATTATGTTCTACCAGGCTATTCACGACCACGTGCAAGACGGCGAGCTTGCCACTCTTGTGCGCAGTTTTGTCCCGGCGTGGATAGATGCGCTGGTTGATAACAAGGCGGTGGCCATGGAGGCAAAAGAGCTTCATGCAAAAGCCGCAGTAATGGCCCAAGAAGCCGCTTCGCGAGAGAGACCTGCTCTGCTTGAACTGCCAGTTACCAGTGCACGCCAAGCACTGAGCTATCTTACCTGCTGGCTGCAGGACCGAGGATACAAAGGTCTGGTCAGAGTTTGGGAGTTCAAAGGTAAGCATGTCGATAGCAGGGGCGAAAGCTATTTTGACTTCGACATGTTTCAACCAAGGGGCGTCTTCTGTGTTTACAAAGACGGCACCGTTAGGGACCCACGCGGTATCTTTGCTGAAAAAAGAAAAACCTAAGCCGCCCCGCAAAGGCGGTTTTTTTCTTGCATATCAATAGCGGCAATTTGCATAAAACGCTACAATATGAAAGTGGAAGACGTGGAACATATTGAGCAACACTCGAAACTGTCGGGTTTTGTCCGCGACGTGGTTTTCGGTATGGTCGACGGGCTCACGGTGCCGTTTGCAGTCGCCGCAGGGTTGGCGAGTATCGATGTTTCGAGCACCACTATTATCATTGCCGCGGTCTTGGCCGAAATTGCCGCTGGTTCTGTCTCGATGGGGCTTGGCGGTTTTTTGGCTGCAAAGACCGAGGCAGAACACTACTTTGCCGAGCGAATACGGGAAGAGTGGGAGGTCGAACACAAGCCCGAGGCCGAAGAGCAAGAAGTGGTCGATGCGCTCAAAAACTACGGCCTTTCCCAGCAGGAGAGCGCGGCGGTCGCCGCGTCATTGAAGATGCGCAAAAAGGACTGGGTTGATTTTATGATGCGGTTTGAGCTGGGGCTCGAGGAGCCCGACCGAAACCGCGCGGTCAAAAGTGCCACGACAATAGCCGGGGCATACGTTGTCGGCGGGTTTTTGCCGCTAGCACCGTATCTCTTTTTTCGCGACGATGTATCGCTGGCGTTTGGGCTTTCGATTGCGGTTACCACACTCGCGTTTGTGGTGTTTGGCTATTTGCGCGGGTACTTTATCGGCGGCAAGCCCTGGCACAGTATGGTGCAAACCTTGGCGGTAGGCGGCATCGCGGCGACGGCGGCGTTTGCGATTGCAAAGTTGGTGTAACATTTGCATGGTATGTTGATGCGGCGCAACCGGCGCGAATATATCCGCCGCCGCGAGGACACTCGGGCGCTCGTGCATGCGCGCATCGCGCACTACAACTCGTTTTACAAACTCACGGTTGGCAGAGTTTTTATAAAGAACCACAAATCCCGTTGGGGTAGCTGCTCAAAGTTGGGCAACCTCAACTTCAACTACAAACTGGTGCACCTGCCGCTCCAAATTACCGACTACATCATAGTGCACGAGTTGTGCCACCTTGCCGAGTTTAACCACTCCCCAAAGTTTTGGGCGCTCGTTGCCCGCACCACCCCAAACCACCTGCGCTTGCGTAGGCAACTCCGCGCGCTCGAGCGCGCGCGGTAGCAAAAAACTCCGTATGCTACACTAGTGGTATTAAACAGACACTCTCAATTGCTACTGTTGTCGTGCTCACCACTGCGCTTGGCGCGTGGTGGTACTTTGGCGCCTCACTGCCCGCGGTGCAAGACCTCGGCAATGCGGTACAAAAAGAAGACCTAATCCGTCTCGACATGCCGCAGCCAAACCAAACAGTCAAAAGCCCACTCACACTAAGTGGGCAGGCGCGCGGCTCTTGGTTTTTCGAGGCGAGCTTTCCGGTGGTGTTACAAGATCAAGCAGGTAACACAGTTGCAAATGGTGTTGCCACCGCACAGGGTGATTGGATGACGAGCGAGTTTGTCCCGTTTACCGCGACACTCACGTTTGTAGTGGCTAAAAACCTCTCCGGCGCCAAAGGTTTGTTACTACTCAAAAAAGACAACCCATCGGGCTTGCCAGAACACGACGATGCACTACAAGTCCCGGTGGTGTTTGACACAATAGTGGTTACAACACCCCCTCCTGTGGCGTGTACTATGGAAGTAAAGCTTTGCCCCGACGGCTCGGCGGTAGGGCGCATGGGCCCCAACTGCGAGTTTGCGGAGTGCCCACAAGGCGGCGGGGGTGGCAGAATACTCCCGTATAACTCCGGTATACAAGGCACGGTGATGCTTGGGCCAACTTGCCCGGTGATGCGCGACCCGCCCGACCCTGCGTGCGCCGACAAACCCTACCAAACAACCGTTTCGGTCTACCGCGTTGGCGACACGGTGCACGCGTTTGCTACGGCAACAACTGGTGCGGACGGCACATTTAAAATATCGCTCCCACCGGGCGAGTATATCGTAGACGCCGCGGGTGGGGCAGTAATGCCCCGATGTACGCAAACCTCCGCAACCGTCGCCCAGATCGACTACACCCAAGTCGCCATCTCGTGCGACAGTGGCATCCGTTGATATGCAAAAAGCAAACAATGGATGGAAGACCTGTAGCCGCGGACACAAGTTCCGCGGCCCCGCTCCGTGCCCCATCTGCTTGTCCGGACGAATGAGGTAGCAAAATCTCTTGAATTTGTTAGGCTTTATTTCGAATGCCTAATTACCTTGAAGATTTTGAAAGAGCTTTGGGGAATATTGACGAGCTAGTCGCATTCCCAGACAGGATGCGTACTTATGTCATTGGAACCGTGAGTCCATTATTGAAATCATCCAAAATAGATTACCTTGAGAGAACTAAGATCCAGAATATTATAAAAGCGCTTGAGGGGGTACATAATCAAAGTCTTCGTTCAAGTTATAAAATAGTCTACAATCAGTGTTGTGTACTAGGCGTTTCCGCTCTATCAGCAGCCCTAGAAAGATTTTTTGTCCAGTATGCTGCACAACACCATGAGGAGATAAATCAGAAGCAATTATCAAAAATAAGGATCTCTCTTTCAGAGCTCTCATCATTAAGTTATCAACCCCAGGATCATATAGGAAGAATAATATTGAATAAGGACAATACTATTAATTTTCAAGACTTACAAAGCACCAAACGGTCTTTCAAGGATTATTTTAATGTTGATATAACTGTCGAAGCTACTATTCAAAAACAGATAATTTTCTATCAACAATGCAGGCACATCATAGTTCATAAAGGCGGAATCGTTGATGAAGAGTTTATCTCGCGTCTACTTATTGCAGATGCAAATCTTAAAAATTTTAAACTTGGGGATGAAATACAGCTATACGTCCATGACTGGACAAAAGTTAAACAGTCTTTTATGACCTTAATTGAATCGGTAACAAGCGTCCCCATTGAGTAGTAGAGTCCTCCAACTTTGCTAGTGCAAGGTAGGTGTTACAATATGCAGTATGGTAGTTGCTGATAGAAAAATTTTGTCAGTTATTGCAAACCGGCCTTACTTTGTTAAAGGTAATTTTGTCTTGTACCAAGGAGATGCGATTTTGCTCCTCAATCAACTCCCGGCAAACTCTATAGACATGGTCTTTGCAGACCCACCCTACAACCTCTCCAACGGAGGGTTTACAGTGCACGCTGGCCGGATGGTGAGCGTCAACAAGGGAGATTGGGATGTAAGCAGGGGATTCCAAGACGATTACGCCTTTCATTACCAGTGGATGGAAGCATGCAAGAGAATTTTAAAACCAAACGGTACTTTGTGGGTGAGTGGAACCTATCACTCGATATACCAGTGCGGCCATGCGCTACAATCGCTTGGATACCATATCCTCAACGATGTTGCGTGGTTTAAACCAAATGCCTCTCCAAATTTAAGTTGTCGTTTCTTTACCGCTAGCCACGAAACACTTATTTGGGCCCGGAAGGAGAAGAAAGCGAGGCATACTTTTAACTACAACCTTATGAAAGAAGGGCATTGGCCAGAAGATGCACTAAAAAAACCAGGTTTGCAGATGCGCTCGGTGTGGGCTATGGGTACACCAAAACCGGCTGAAAAAAAGTACGGCAAACACCCGACTCAAAAACCACTCGATTTACTCAAGCGCATAGTGCTTGCAAGTACCAACAAAGGAGATATCATTCTTGATCCCTTTACTGGTAGCTCGACGACCGGTATTGCGGCAGCTATGCATGACCGGAAGTTTATCGGTATTGATTTAGAAAAAAACTACTTGGAATTATCAAAAAAACGCTTCGCTGATTTGAAGAAATAGATATGAATAAAAGTGGTTCAAATTTACTTGATAATCCAGAGGTTATTCGATGGTGTTACGAAGGTATTACTAAAATCTCTTTAAAAAATACAGAAAGTGAAAAGAAATTAAAAGAATCAAAAGAAATAGAAAAAGAATGGGGTAATAAAGTACTTCAAACAACAGAAGGTAAACAGTGGACAACAGTGCTTTGCCAAGATTTAGTTATGGAGGCGCTCATTAAACTTGGTAGAAAAAATGTTAGAAAAACTAAACCCATAAAAAGTTCTCTTAGAAATAAGAAGTATGATCCAGATTTGGAATGCGATGATTATGTCTATGAAGTAAAGGGAAGGAGTTGGTGTACTCCTGGCACCGCAGGAGAAAAAATACTCGGAGTCCCTTTGAAATATGGAGAATTGCCAAGATTGTATAAAAAACCACTACAGATAGTTTTGGTCGGATATCAAGAATATGAAGCTCGAGAGAAGTTTGCCTTCGGTGACTTGTTGGATAAGACAAATCAGACAAAAGAATTGCAAGAAAGTTTGGCTTTCTACAAAGAGCACGAAATAGAATATGTAGCCTTTACAGACATTTTGAAAAAGATAGGCTTTTAGTCACTCGGTCAAGATCTCGGATTTTCAAAAATTTGATTTAAAACCCCGCCGAACGGCGGGGTAGAATAGAGATACATGTAGCCTGAAAAACAAAAACACCTACTATAAAAAGTGGGTGTTTTTGTTTCAGCGGGACGTGTTTAGACTAACTGCACTTTTTTTCCAAACACAGTCGCGATTTTACTTAGAGTTTCAAGCGAGAGGCCATGTTCCCCGCCCTCTACACGAGCAATGACCGATTGGGGCATACCTGCTCGCTGGGCAACCACTCTTTGGGTCAACCCACTGGTAGTACGTAATTCTCTAATCTGTTTTGCCAACTTGATCCGTGCCGTTTCTTCTTTATACGCCTGTTGGAAGACTTTGTTTTTAGATACTTTTTTGAAGGTTTGCTCGGCGGTGTACCACACTAGTTTTGTAGCGCTATTTTTTTTGTTTATTTTATTTTTTTTGGCTACCATTTTCATGACTAGATTTTTTAGAGCTTTTTGTTATTTTCTGTATTGTTTTGTAGATATACAAGGAATTCCTTATCGCTTGAAGCGGAGTTTTGGCGGTTTTCTTTCTGAATATACCGACGAAGTAGATGGTTCTTTCTTTCAGAAAAAAGATCAGCCGGTAAGGTCGCACGATCAATTCGCGTATAGGCCCTTGTAAGGATTTTGTATATACGGACTGAAAATCTCCTGAAGCAAGAGCTTCCTGTGCGACTTTGATTCGGGCCTGGAGTGGTGGCTCCAGTTCCTCGATAGCTTTTTTGACCGATTCAAGGATTAGGACTTTGTTTTTGTTGGCCATAATAATAAGTTGGCCTTTGTTTCTAATTATCGACCTCTGAGGAGTATAGCAAAATCGCTATATCAAGTCAAGCTCACAAACTGGGGATTACCAAAAACACTACACTCAATATGCTACAATATTGCCATGAGCGCGGTGATTAATTTTTTGCAGATGGTGCTTGGGTTTTTGCTCCAGTTCTTTACGCTCATCATCAACTTCTTTATATCTATCCTCCAACTCATACTCCACTTTTTTCAAACGCTCGTGTGGATGGTATAGTAGTAGCAAATGATTTTGGGGGACCAGCGCGACAAAATTATCGAAAATCTGGAAATGCTCAACAAGCAAGTTGTACGGCAAAATTCGCTGGTGAGGATGTTGTGGATAGGCATCATCTACGGCATCGGTTTTTTTATAGGCTCGGCAATTATTGCGACCATTGCGTTTGGGATACTGGGACCGTGGTTTGGCCAGATTCCGTGGATACGTAACGCTTTTGAGACTGGGGCCTCGCTTTTGCGCTAATGGGTTGGGCGTGAGATACTAGTTGCATATGATGTACAATGGCAGTTGGGGTGGTGGTCGTTGTTTTGGAAATGTTTGGCGCGGTGGCACAGCGCGCGGCGGGGGAGTTACTGGTGGTTTATTATCTTTTTGTTGGTCAACACGCTGGGGATTTTGGAGATTATCTACCTGTTTGGCGTGGTCAAGCTCAAAGTGGGTGAGCTGTTCTCCAAGCATACGCACCTAAAATAATTATCCACAGATTTGTGTATCTTGTGTATTGCACGCAAAATGTGTGTGTTATCATGTATACATGATACACAAACCACTCACCTACAAACAGCAGAGGGTTTTGGGCAGTATTAAAGAGCATGTACAGGGAAAAAACGAGGTTCCAACTTTGGAGCAGTTGCGCTCGACCCTTGGGTTTAGCTCGTTGCGCACGGTGACCCAGTATCTCGACACACTCGAAGAAAAGGGCTACATCGTACGCCGCCGTGGCCTCAAACGCAATATCGAGTTGCGTAATGTCGACGGCGGATGGGGCACGGTCAGTGTGCCCGTGGTGGCGAATGTCGGTTGCGATGATTTGAGTGTCTTTTCTCAAGCCGAAGGTACTGTAAGTACCGGAGGTGCCGTAGGCAATACAGGGCATGACGAATTTTTAGAAATTGACCGGCAGATTGTGCAAGATGCCGGAGGCGACATCGTTGCCGTGCGGGCGATAGGCAACAGCATGAACGATGCCGGCATCAACACCGGCGACTATGTGCTTATCCGCTTTACCGATGAGGCGCAAAATGGCGACCGCGTGGCGGCAATAGTCAACGACATGGTTACAGTCAAGCGGCTCGAACGCCGCCCCAGCAGCCGCGGGGAGCCGGGGATGACGGTGCTCTGGCCGGAGTCGAAGGACCCCAAGTTTAAACCGATTATTTTGCGCGAGGATTTTAAAATCGCTGGCAAGGTGTTGTGCGTGATACCCGCCCCGGGGGTAGAGCTCACCGAGGTTGTCCCAATAAACGAATCCGACTGGCAATAGAGGGTATTAAGCCTATATTGCCGTCGCTCGCTCGGAAAAGAAAATTAAAGCACTTTCTTTTTTCTCGCTTCACTAGGCAATAAAAACAGCTCCGCATTGCGGGGCTGTAGAAATGGATCACCTGCTCTTTTTGTAGTCTGGGTATTTTTCGAAAAAAAGATGTCTGTGTAAATAGTTACAGAAAGCGAACCCTTCCACAACGATTTCCAGATTTTCCACAATAACATCACACCATCCGCACTGGTGCTGGGCTATCCAGATATTTTTGAGGCATATTTCACATGGATACGTCTCGCCACAGAAGCAACGGTCGACCATCGCAACTCTCCTGTGAGCGACGTCCAAAACTTCTACCATAAATGCTACTCTTGTGTCCCAAATGCACAACGCGCCTGTACACTGGACATACCCGTAGTTTCGTGTACAATGGGGCGGTCTAATAGACTAAGAAACAAGGTCGGGTTTCTGAAGCAAGAGTAATAGCAAAGAATATGACAGGAACAATCAAGACGCTCACGGACCGTGGATTTGGGTTTATCTCTCGCGAAGGCGAGGCGAAGGACCTCTTCTTCCACTCCAAAGAGCTCCAGGGTGTTGCTTTCGATGATTTGAAGGTTGGCGACAATGTCAGCTTCGAAGTAGTCGACGGCGATAAAGGCCCGAGTGCGGTAAATGTCTCGCGCGCCTAAGCCCGCCCGACCTGCCTGCCAATAAGGCAGGCCTACAAAAATCCCCCCGGCATGCCGGGGGGATTTTTGTTATATTGGAGCTATGTCCAGCGTCGCGCGTTTTCCTGCCGTGGCAGGCAGGTGTTTGCTAGTCTTTCTTATACTTGTGGCACTATGTTTTGCTCTCGTACTGTATATTATTGTCACCACTCATCCTTTTATGTCCAGCGCCGAGGCGGTGCCGCAGACGCAAGCGGCGTTGGTGTTGGGCGCCTCGGTCACGAGCGCTGGCGTGCTCTCGGCGGTGTTGCAAGAGCGTGCCGATGCGGCGATTGTGCTATACAACGCGCACAAAGTTGCAAAGATTTTGGTCACGGGCGACGATAGCACGCTTGTGTATGACGAGGTCTACCCGGTTGGCAAGTATCTCGCGGCCGCGGGTGTCCCGAAGCAAGATATTTTTCTTGACTACGCGGGGTTCGACACATACAGCAGTATGTACCGTGCGCGCGATGTGTTTGGGGTTACCTCGCTCGTAGTTATTACCCAGCGGTTCCACTTGCCGCGCGCGGTGTTTATCGCGCGCTCACTCGGGCTCGTGGCATATGGCGTCGATGCCGGGAAGCCGGGCGAGCTGTACTTTGCAAATGCTCTGCGCGAGATTCCTGCCTCGGTCAAAGCTCTCGGCGATTTGCTTTTTGCCCGCGTGCCAAAATATTTGGGCCCGCAGTTCCCGATTGGCGGCGAGGGTAGTGCCACCTGGGTCGGCAGCGAGGCAGAACTGATATACTTTAAAAGTGGAAACTAAGGAAAATAAATTATCCTATGAGACTCACAATCTGCGGTAGCATCGCTTTTTACTCTCAAACTCCGCAGGTTTAACCTGCGGAGGTGGTCAGTGTTGCCTAACGTAACGGGAGGACGGTCTTTCCTAGTAACGAAAAACACCGCTCTTTCGAGTGGTGTTTTTCGGCGGCTATCGAGAAGACCCGATTTCGCGACTCCAGACTTGGTACCCAACTAGTGTAGCAAACCTATTGGCCAAGTCAAGACCTCCCTTAACAGGCTTGTGGACAAGATTTTTTTGAAGCCGGTGGAGGGAATCGAACCCTCGACAGCCAGAATACCAAATCTGGAGTCGCTCCAAGCCACCGGCTGATAAATTTTAGCACGAAGTTTGTTATAGTATCTTCATGCAAGATGAAATGCCGCACACCGAAGCGGAGTGGAAACAAAAACTCACTCCCGAGCAGTACAGGGTATTGCGCGAAAAGGGGACAGATGCGCCCTTCAAGGGTGCGCTCCTGCACGAAGCGCGCGATGGCACCTACCGCTGTGCCGCGTGCGGTAATGCACTCTTTGCATCTGATACTAAATTTGATTCTGGAAGCGGTTGGCCTTCTTTCGACAACGCACTCCCCGGCGCAACTAAACAAATTACCGCCGCTTCTCTCGGTATGTCCCGCAGCGGGATCCCGAGCGAAGCGGCGGGGATGAGTACAGAGGTGGTCTGCGCGCAATGCGGCTCGCACCTCGGCCACCTCTTCCAAGATGGTCCCACCGCAACTGGCAACCGCTATTGCGTGAACTCGGTGTGTCTTGAGTTTGCAGAAGATAAAAAATAATGGGTAATAAAAAACCCTCCGGTTGGGGAGGGTGTGTGAACTATTCGAACTCGGTTGTTCCTGGCGGCTTGTCCATCGGAAAGAAGCCGACTTGCGTGATAAGCGGATGCTCGCCTAGCAATTTCTTAAGTTTGCGTTGCATCTGTTGTGAAAACTCTACTCCTGCAACCGTCATGAAGTCCCGAGTACGGACACCGCGTACTGCAATGATGTACCCGTATACCGGAGCATCTCCTTTGACACCAGTTGCTCTGCCGAGTGTTGCAACGACAAGTTGGGAGATATCCCGATACACTCGACTACGCTTGAGAACCTCTCGGGTTCGGGCTTCTGCCCATTGGACTACTGACAACGCCTCACGCGTAACTGTGATACCCACTACGCGTAGGAAGTTCCCTGGGCCCGGGAACGGCGGCCGATTGGAGACCGACTTCGGGAGTCCCAACTCGCGAGCGAGTTTTCGCACCTCGTCTTTGTAGAGACTTCCAAACGGATGCAGTTGTGACAAACCACCGAATGTGAGTCCAACATTATGGTGGCTTTTGATTTTTGCCCCGCCGGTCTTCCCAGACTCAATACGGTCTGGAGCGAGCGTTGCTTGCAAAATCACGACCTCACGGCCTCCGGCAAACTCACGAGCTTGCTCGGTAAAGATTCTTTCGTAGATCCTACTGAAGATCGCTCGTTTTGCTTCCGAGTCGGTTGTTTTTGCGATTGCGGCGACCATTTCCTCCGAAGCGTCGATGATTTTTAACTGCACACCAGCGGTTTGTGCGTGGCGTTTGATTTCGTCAATCTCGCCTTCGCGCAGATGTCCTCCGTCTATAGTAATCGCACGTAGGCGGTCACCCATGTATTCGTCGGCGACTTTAGCAAGTGTGGTCGAGTCGACCCCGCCGCTAAACCCGATGATGGCACACTCTGCGCCAACTTCTGCGACGAATTGTCCTCGTATTGCTTCAAGGGACAACCCTCGTTCGATGTTTGGTTTGCATCTTGCGACGTTCTCGACGAGATTTTTAAGCATCACCATTCCGCCAGGCGTACGCTCAACCTCGGGATGAAATTGTACCCCAGACCACTTGCCATTTTTGTGGGCAATACCGGCGATATGGCCGGTCTCGGCGGATGTAGCAATGGCACGGAACCCTGATGGAAGGAAAGTTACCGAGTCGGCGTGGCTCATCCATACCTCTTGCCTAACACCCAAGCCCAAAAACAGTGGCGAGTCGCTAGTAACAACATTCGCACGAGCATATTCCGGCTGGCCCTTTTCGACTCGACCACCGAGGTAGTGAATCAAGATTTGCATCCCATAGCAGATACCAAAATATGGCACGCGTTTGTCGAGGATAATTTCAGGTAGAAGTGGAGCGTCATCGTCATAGACGCTTTTCATTCCGCCCGAACCGATGATGCAGCGCACGTCGTTGTGTTCGAGCCAGCGCTCCGCCTCTTCCGGCTTCAAGACAAAAGAGGAATGTCCCAGGTCACGCAAACAACGAACAATTTCTCCCGTGTGTTGTGACCCAAACTCAAGTATGAGGATCTCTGGCTTTGGCACAGTGACGATTTTAGGTTCAGACATGGCATACCGACTTCCTGCTATAAGAGATTTATTTAAGGGACGTCTGCCCCCACCATACCAAAAAAACGCACTTGTGGATAATCCAAAACGGCGCGGTATACTGGTGAGGAAGCTGTCGCCAAAAGCGGCGGGCAGGGTATTTAACAAATTAATTGATTAAACGTATGTCTACGGCAATTAAATGGGTGATAGCGATTATCATTATTGCAGGGGGCGCGTGGCTCCTGTGGTGGAGCGGCTGGCTCGGCGGTATACAACAGCCCGCACCAGAGTCAACGACAACCGCTCCGGCAGAAGCAACGAGCAACACACCGCCAACGCTCAATGGTATGAGCTCGGCCTCCGACACGTCGGATGTTGCGGTTGCACAGGACATTGCCGCAGTTGACTCGCAGATGCAAGGTCTTGTAAGCGACTCCGCAAGTGTCGACGCAAGCGTGAGCGATACACCGGTGACGCAATCGTATTAATCCTAATCATTCTCTATACCACTATGAACATAAAAACTTTCTCCCAGATATGTGCATCGCTTTTGGTGTTTGGCACAATGCTCTCTCCAGTCCTCGTTGTGGCACAGACCGATGGCAGTGCAGATGTAAACGCGGCGGCGGCCGTACGCGCAACTGATACTGGTACCACCGACGCCGGGGTCTCAGCGACAGCAACTGCTAGCGTCAGAACAAAAGCGATGACTACGGCCGTAACCCGCGCAGATAAAGAGATTGCCCGCCGCATTGCTTCTCTCGATGATGCAAACGCGCGCGTGCAAGCGATGCAACAGGTTACCCCAGCATTCAAGACGAGTCTCTCGGCTGCAATACAGGCACAAATTGCCGCACTTACCACACTGCAAACAAAAATTGATGCAGACACCGACCTTGCAACACTCAAAACCGACGTGCAGTCGGTGACCAAGTCCTACCGCATCTATGCACTAGTGCTCCCGCAGGTGCGCATTGCCGCCGCGGCCGACCGCGCGGTAACACTTGCGACGATGATGAACACGCTCGGGGCAAAACTCCAAGCGCGTATTGCCTCGGCCGGTAGTGCTGGCCTCGACACAACAGCACTCTCGGCGGCACTTGAGGATATGGGCACAAAACTCTCCGACGCTAGCTCACAAGCGCAGGCTGCCGTTTCGGCAACTGCCTCGCTTGTGCCTGATAACGGTGACAAAACGGTAATGGCGTCTAACGCCGCAGCATTCAAAACAGCGCGTAAAGACCTCCAAACAGCGCAACAAAATCTTGTTGCCGCACGCAAAGATGTCACGGCGATACTCAAGGGTCTCAAGGTTTCAACAACCGCAACGACCACAAACACCGTGCAGTAAACACAATTCGTTTGGTACAAAATCCCGCTCCTAGGCGGGATTTTGTTGTATGCTGGTGGTATGCTTCCATTTGCATTTTTTGTCGGTATCGCGGCATTTTGCTCGACTATGATTGGTGGCTCGCTTGCCTTGCGCCTGCGCGACCGCTTGCATATCATCTTAGGTTTTAGCGCAGGCGCTGTGGTGGCGGTTGCGTTTTTTGACCTCATGCCCGAGGCGCTTGAGTTGGCCGGCACAGCGCACGAGACCTCGACTATTTTTGCATTTATGGCGCTTGGGTTTTTGTTGTATCTCTTGCTCGACCGCGTACTGCTCTTGCATAGCCATGCTCACGAGGAGCACGACCGCGAGCAGTCGCGAGGACACGTGCGTGCGGGGTCGCTCTCGATACACAGTTTTCTCGACGGCATCGGCATTGGGTTGGCGTTCCAGGCTTCGCCTGCGGTTGGGATTATCGTTGCGGCTGCAGTATTGGCGCATGATTTTTCCGATGGAATAAACACGGTCAGCGTGGTGGTGCGCCACGGTGGCAGTCGTGCAAAGGCATTGCGCTGGTTGTTGGTCGATGCGGTTGCACCCGTTGTAGGCATCTCGGTAACCCTTTTATTTACGGTCTCACAAGAGTCGCTCGGGCTCCTGCTCGCACTTTTCGCTGGGTTTTTTCTCTACATCGGTGCCTCCGACCTTATACCCGAGAGCCATCACGCGCACCCGAAGTTTCTCACGACCTTCATGACCCTCCTCGGCGCCGCTGTCTTGTACGTCGCAATCCATTTTGCAGTGTAGGGTGATATACTAAAAAATATGAACGAACAGTTAGATACGATAGAGCGCACACTTGCCGAACTCCAAGGCAAAATCGATGCCACGTATGCCTCGTCGGAGAAAATGCGTAAATATTTTTTATGGATGCTCATCATTACCGTGGGAGCAATTATTGTCCCGCTTTTTTTGTTGCCGTTTTTCGTCCCGGCGTTTCTTGCCTCACAAGGTGCTCTGCTCCCCGCAGGTTTTTAGGCGAGCTTGCACAAATAAAAAAAAGTGGTAGGATTGTGGTGATTAACCGATAATCCGTTGCTATATATGCCATTTTCCAGTATCGCAGGTGTCGCCCTCTCCGCCCTTTTTGTGCTCTCTGCAACCGTGGGCGTTGTGTCCGCACAAACCGAGCTCACTTCGCAAGTAATCATCACCACACAGCTTGGGAGTGGTGTCGTGGCTCCTTCGGTGTTGCCAACCGTCACCGTACAGACAAACGGTCCGTCGTTTAGCACAGTGCCGACTGTTGGCACCACCACACTGTCGTACCCGTCAAACTTTATGGGCGAAGTGCGCACCGTTACTTTTGTGCCGGGAAATTACTTGGTCACCGCTTCTTCTTTGGGTCAGTACGTCACCTACTCGCAAGATTGCGCAGGCACCACTGCAGTGGGCGCAGTGGTTCGCAATTGCGTAGTCACTCTTGTTAACACGCCCCCTTCTTTGAGCCCCTGCAGTGGATATGGGTACGGTTGTGTTGCCACGGTTATTCCGTATATCGGGCCGACAACCCAAAACAAACTTTCTTGCTCGCCGGCGTATCAAACCGTTGCTGTGGGGCAACCGGCAGTGTTTGTCGCGACAGGTGGCACTGGCGGATACAACTGGACGACCGCAGACCGCACATTCCTTAACGCTGGCTCTACACTCTCGACCGTACTCCAAAGTGTCGGTATGCAAACAGTGATTGTTTCAAACGGGGTGCAAACGGCAACTTGCACGGTCACGGTGACAAACAACGGCACAGCTGTGCTGCCATATCAAGACACCACATCGGTAACACCTCTTTCACTTGTCTCAACCTATACTCCGGCATTGTTGCCGAACACAGGGTTTGAGCCCCTGTCTGCGCAGGCAGGGCAGGGTGGTGCCTCGTTCGCGTTTGCAGTCGTGGCAGTCCTCGGTGCCGGCATCTTCTTCTACCCGTATGTCAAAAAAGCTCTTGTTGTTGCAGTCCGCTAAACTGGGAGTGATGGTAACCAGGCGCACGCGCGCCGACTATCTCCGTTTTGCAATGCTCGCCGTGGGTGTGTTGGTGCTAGTGGTCGGCGCAGCCGACCTGTTGTCGCGCGCGGCACGCTCGGTCTTGGGCGAGGGTGCCGCGACTGCCGCATTTGCACCGGCTATCGCAATTGTCAATCCGTCGGTACTCGACTCTTTTTCGCACTCCCCGGCAACCACCACACCGCTTACCCCAGTCATACTCACCATACCCGCAATCGGTGTTAAGGCGGCAGTCGAGCACGTTGGTAAAAAGAGCGATGGCACGATGCAGTCGCCAAAAAAGTTTGGCGACGTCGCGTGGTACATGCTCGGGAGCGCCCCGGGTGCGGCTGGCAATGCAATTATCGCGGGTCATGTCAATAACGCGCTTACAAAAGCTGGCGTGTTTGAGCATCTCTCAAATCTCAAAGTAGGTGATACCGTCGTTGTCTCCGATGCGTTGGGGAACAAGCTGACCTATTTTGTTAGTAAACTAGAAACCTATCCGGCAACTGACGCGCCTGCAGCATCTATTTTTACAGGCGAGGGACCTTCGCAACTGGTGCTCATAACCTGCGACGGCGACTGGATTGCTAGCGCGCACTCATTTAGCAAACGGTTTGTCGTGTATGCTCGCTTGAGTGCACAATAAAAACCCTGCCTGCTGGCCCCCCTGGTGTACAAGTGCCTTGCAGCCGCCTTGGTGGCGTGCTAGTGTGGTGGCGTTCGAGTAAGTTCTCCACTGGTCTCGCGTTTGTGCGGAGTAGTTGGTGAGGGTCGCCTTACATAGAACTTTTTAATTCATTGTTTTCGTAAACTATGGCACGCAAATTGTTCATTGGTGGTCTCCCATACCGCACCACGGGGGATGAGCTCCGGGACGCGTTCGCACAAGCTGGCGAAGTTGCTTCGGCCTCTATCGTCACCGACCGCGAGACAGGCCGCTCGAGGGGCTTCGGCTTCGTTGAGATGGCAGACGACGCTGGCGCAGACTCTGCTATTTCGATGTGGAATGGCAAGGACTTCGGTGGTCGTATGCTCACTGTCTCCGACGCCCGCCCGAAAGCCGCCTAAGCTTGCTTAGGCGAATATAAGCAGAAGCTGCTTTTTTACAAAAAATTCCCCAAAAGGGAATTTTTTGTTTTACTACTCCTATGCTTGAGCTTCTGCGTCACATAAAACAATTTTATAAAAAAGAGAGGAGGGGGCATTTGCCATGGCGCAACCTGCCTGCCGGTAGGCAGGGACAAAAAGATCCCTATAAAATTTTGGTGTCGGAAATAATGTTGCAACAGACACAAGTTGACCGGGTCATACCGTTTTACATAAAATTTATTAAAGCATTTCCAACTACAAAAATTCTCGCGCAAGTGCCGCTCTCAAAAGTTTTAAAACAGTGGCAAGGACTGGGCTACAACCGCCGGGCAAAATTTCTCCACCAAGCGGCCAAAATCCTAGTGCGAGAGGGTTTTATTGGTCAAAAACTCCCAGGCGTTGGCCCCTATACTGCAGGCGCAATCGGAGCTTTTGCTTTTAATAAACCCGAAATCTTTATCGAAACAAACATCCGCACTGTGTTTTTGCACTGGCTTGATATATCAGGCCACTCCCCAGCAAGGCGTCGCCTTGCTACGGGGAAGGTTGCAGACATAGAGCTGTTGCCGCTGGTTGCCGAGGCGCTCAAAAAGTCGAAGATGCAACCACGTGATTTTTATGCCGCGCTGATGGACTACGGTGCGCATTTAAAAGCGCAGGGAATTAAATTAAATTTCTGTAGCAAACACTACACCAAACAATCAAAATTTGAAGGCTCTGTGCGCCAACTGCGCGGACAAATCATAAAGCTCCTTCTCCAAAAGCCGCATACCGAAAGCGACTTGATATATCAAGTCGGCAAGAAAAAAAAAGAAGTCAAAAAAATTCTCGTGCAACTCCAAAAAGAAAACATGATTTCCTACAAAAACAAAAAGTTCGAGATTGCGAAATATTAGTCAAACCCCCAGCACAACCGGTATTACAATAGGGCGTTTGTTGGTTTTTTCGAACAGGAAGCGCGCGACCGCGTCGGTAACGTTGTTTTTTACATAGTCAAAGTTGACTGGCTGCATATTTTTTGTGCTGTCTTCGATTGTTTTTTTGATGATGATGCGCGTCTGCTGGAGGAGCTCCTGATTTTCGCGCAGGTAGACAAACCCACGGCTGATGATGTCCGGCGACTTACGCAAACGGCCAGTCTTTGGGTTTACCGTCGCGATAATAACAAACATACCTTCTTGTGCGAGCGTGGTGCGGTCGCGAATCACCACTTCTTGTATGTCGCCGATTGCGAAGCCGTCGACTAGCCGCAAGCCCGCGGGTGCAGACTCTTTGAGCCGGACAATTTTTGTGCCTTCGTCTTGTATTTCGATAACACAACTGTTGTCGGGGACGACAATCTCGTCTTCGGCACGGCCGCACGCCTTGGCGATGTCGGCATGCACGCGCAACATGTAATGGTAGCCGTGCAGCGGCATAAAGAATTTTGGGTTAATTTTTTGGTGTATCCAAAACGTTTCATCGCGGTTAGCATGGCCCGAGGCATGCACGTCCATCGTGTCGCGGTGGATAATACGCGCGCCTTGGCGGCTTAAGTTGTCTTTGAGTTTTTGCACGGCACGCTCGTTGCCCGGCACCACGGAAGACGAGAGTACCACCGTGTCGCCTTTTTTGATTTTTACGTATTTGTGGGTCTTCATCGCGACCCGCATCAGTGCGGCAAACTCGTCGCCTTGGGCCCCGGTGCCAAGGATAATCGTTTTGCTGTCGGGCACCGAGGCAAGCTCCTCGGCGCTGATAAATGTTTTCTCTGACACCTTGAGCATACCGAGATGTTTTACGATTTCGACGTTGACCTTCATACTACGGCCCTCGATGAGTATTTTTTTACCCACATGCTCGGCGGTCTCTATCATATGCATGATTCGTTCGAGCTGGGAGGAGAACGTGCCGATGACAAGGCGGCCGGTTGCCTTGGTGATTATCTCGTCAAGATTTTTTTGCACGATGCGCTCCGAGAGCGAAAAGCCGGGGCGCTCCACGTTGGTCGAGTCGGCCGCCAAGAATAGCACTTTTTTGTCTTTAAAAAACGCAAACTGTTTTTCTTCTTCCTCGGTTGGTATACCGTCGACATGGTCGAGCCGCAGGTCGCCGGTAAAGACCACCAACCCGTAGGGTGTCTCGATAACAATGCCCATTGAGTCGGGGATAGTGTGGTAGACAGAGAAAAATTGCACGCGCAGGTTGCCCGCGCGGATGGTGTCGTCTTTTTCGACCTCGTGTATATCGAGGGGTTTGAGATTGGGGAACTCTTCCTGCCGTTTTTTTATCATCACTGCCGTGAGCCGCCTTGTGTAGACTGGCGGATAGCCAATGCGGTCGATGATATAGGGGATACCGCCGATGTGGTCGAGGTGTCCGTGCGTGATAAACAGACCGCGGATTTTGTCGCGTCTATCCTCGAGATATTTGGTGTTAGGCAAAATGTAGTCGATGCCCGGAGTGTCGTCTTCGCGAAACTGGAACCCACAGTCGACGATGACGATGTCGTCGCCAAACTCTACCATCGTCATGTTGCGGCCGATTTCCTCGACACCACCAAGTGGGATGATGCGGATATTGCCTGGTGCGAGAGGCGGGATCGGTTTTTCTTCGACGCCGTTTTGTGTGCCGAAGGCGTTTGTGCCTGTCTCGAGTGTCGCGCGCATGGGGTGTACTTGGTGTGGCTTGGGCCCGCCACGGCGGCTAAAATCGTTTCGTCGCGGCCCTTTACCCCGCCCCGCCATGGCGGGGCGGGGTCCGCTACCCGCCATGCGATGCACTGACGGACGCCTATTTCCAGAGTTTCTGTGTTGCTCCATATTCTTTTTTATTTTATGTTACTTATATTTTTTCACTTCGCAGTCTTCTTGTATCTATTATCTATTCTTTACTTCGTAAACTTTTCGTATGCGTTTTTCACTTCGTGAAAAACGGCCATACATAATCGGTCTCGAGATGCCACTGCGCCACGCTCAAAAACCGGTCACTGGGGGTTTCAATAAAACCAAGGTCGAGTCCCCGCAAGTCGTTTTGCACAATATACACGAAATCGGGCGCATAGAGAAATATCGCCGGGACGTCGCGTTGTAGCTGTGCTTCAAACTGGGTGTAGAGCTGTTGGCGCACACCATCGCTACTTGTCTGGCGCAAGCGCTCGAGGATTTTGTCGGCTACTGCGTTTGCATACAAGGCGATGTTGAGCCCTGGGTCGATGCGTTGGCTGGAGTCCCAAAATGCAAACAGGTCGAGCTCACGGCCTATCACTTCTCCAAACAGGAGCGCGTCGTACTTGCGTGGGCGTATAACGTTTTGCGACAGGTCGCCTTGGTCGTACACTCGCACGTCTACTTGGACTCCCACTTTTTTCCAAGTTGTCTGCAGATAGTGTGCGGCGGCGCGCAACTCGGGGACATTACCGGTTGCGAGCGAGAATTGCAGCGTCACGGTTTTTGCACTTTTGCCCTTGCCGGTCGTTTTTTGCAATATACCGTCAGGGCCCGGGGTCCATCCAGCTTTGAGCAGTAGGTTGCGTGCGGCGGCGGTCAAGTCGTCGCTCTCGGCTGGTGCTTGTTTGCTGGACGAATTTTGCAAGATGCCCGGTGGTACGGGGCCTTCGACTGCTGTGCCGTATCCGCCTAGCACTTGCTGCACGAGTGCCTCGCGGTTGACTGAGTTGTTGAGTGCTTGGCGTACATCAGAGTTGCGCAACACCTCTGACTGGTTTTGGTTAAAGAACACGCCAAAGACGCGGTTGAGCGAGGCAGAGTCTATGGTAAACCCGTGGAGTGATGCGAGTGTTGCTGGCGAGATGCCGCTCGCGGCCGATATTTCGTCGCTTTTGAGAGCCTCAATAAGCGCATTTTCGTTTTGATAAAAATGCAGGGTAATACCGCTCAAATAGGGGCTCCCTAGTGCGTAGCGGCCAAATGCTTTGAGTGTGTAGGAAGAGGGGATACCAGAGGATGTCCGCGAAATGGAACTCACTGTAAATGGGCCCGAGCCGACCGGGCTCTGGTTGAGGTCGCTAAATGGCATCTCATCGTCGCTGACCTCTTTCCACAAATGTTTTGGTAATATCCCAATGGTGAGATTTTCGATAAACGGCGCATACGCTTGGGTGAGCGTAAACCGTACGGTGTGTGCGTCCAACGCTTGCACGGCAACGCCGCTCCAGTTTGCACGTGCTGGGCTCTTGAGCGCCGCATCTTGTGTTTTTGCGATGGTAAACACCACGTCGTCGGCGCCTACCGGTGTGCCGTCGTGGAAGGTGGCGTCCGGCCGCAGTATAAACGTGTATGTCTTGCCGTCCGAGGAGATTGTATAGCTTTGCGCCAAGTCGGGGACGTAGTCACCTTGCGCCGTTGCATGCAAGAGCCCCGAGTAGACCAAGGTCGTTAGGTCACGGTCGGCGTCAGATATTGCCAGAACCGGGTTGATAAAACGAGGCGCGCCTACAATACCCTCGGACACCTCGCCACCTTGGGCAGGCACGGCAACCAACAGTTGTGCGTTGAGCATATATACAAGGGCGAGTGTGCTTACTACGCACAGCCCGGCAAAAAATATAAACAGTGCGCGACCGCTTTCGGAGAACGAGCGAAAAGTATGTTCTGCTTTTTCTATAAATGGCATTTCAACCCGCTTTTGGGCGTTGTGCCACAGGGTACGAATTTTCATAGGACTCTATTGAATTTGATTATAACCTAGCGAGTGAGAGAAATAAAATTCATTTTAATTTCCGAGCGAGTGACGGTTATATAGTGCGAAGTACTCTACTGCAAGATGAGGGCGGCAAAAGCCGAGAGTGCAAAGAGGATACCAATAATACTAGTCGCATAAAACAAATATTTTTCGGTGCCGCGGCGGGTATGGTATGCCGCAGAGAAGTTGTCTCCACCAAATGCGCCACCAAGCGATGCGCCGGTTTGCTGCAACAATACACACGCAATCAACAGCGCCGCGAGCACTATTTGTATATACGGCAACACGCCGTGCAAGGTCATTACCCACGATACTACCACAAGGGGGTGGAAGGTGCAACGTGTTATCCTAGCCGATATGGAAGATATAGATTTGGTAAAAATTTCTGCTGCGGTTTCTGCCAAATTAGGTGAGCCGATAGAGTTTGTTGATATACAAAAAATTGGCAGTGGCTACCACTCGGCGGGATACAAAATTACTGCCAAAGATGGGCGGGCGTTTTTCTTAAAAAAAGTAACCGCGACCACGATAGGGCTCGAGCATCCGGAGCGCCGCCTCTCGTCTTTGTTGGTTGGGCACAACATGGCAAAGCGCTCGGGCCAGCTACCGCGGCCTGTTGGGCTCTTGCTCGAAGTAGACGGAGAAGTAACGACCTTTCCTGATATCCCCCTCAACTCCAACGTCTTTCATCTCCAAGAGTTCGAACCAGAAGGGACAAATTATTTTTCTCTGCTGGAGAGCAGAAAAGAGAAGGCAGAAGTAGACGAACGCGACCGGGTCGAAACTACTAATATGGTCGCTGTTATCGCGGCGATACACGCAATACGATATTCCTCGGACGACGCCGAGCATATACAAGCGGTGTACATGGACGGCCTGCGTGGCGAGTTGGTACACCCGGAACTTACGCTTACTTTTATGCATCAGCTTGACGAAACGCACCCCATTGTCCCGCCCTCCAAACAAGGCGAATATAT
Source organism: bacterium (assembly GCA_030647845.1). Lineage (GTDB taxonomy): Bacteria > Patescibacteriota > Minisyncoccia > Phycocordibacterales > SBAW01 > GWA1-54-10. The sequence continues at coordinate 1,097 of JAUSIO010000035.1, read as the reverse complement.
CGAGGCATACTTGCAGTTGATACACCGGTGGAAGGGGCGCACGGAGCGCCTGCGGGCGCTCCACGGCGACTTGTGGGGGGCAAATGTGTTTGTGCGGCAAAATGGCACAGCATGGATTATAGACTTTTCGCGCATCCCGTGGGGCGACCCGGGGATAGATGTGGGGCGGTGGATGGGGCAGTACATGTGGTTTTATTTGGTTACGAAGAATGAGTATTTTAAAAACTTGGGAGAACTTTTTTTAGAAACGTATATCGAAAAAACGGGGGACAAAGAAATATACGAGGCCGCGAGCTTGGGATATGTATTTACCGGCTTTATCTACGCCACTGCGTTTGAGGACGAGAGCGTTGAGTTGCGTAAAAAAATGTTTGCGCATGCCACCGAAATTTTAAAACAAGGGAAATTTTTTTGGCCCGAGCTCGACTAAAAAAGAAAATAGGCGACGCTTGGAGGTTAATCCTTGCGCCGCCTGACCATGCTACACATGGCCTTGTAGTTTTTATTTTACGTCGGCGTGCGACGGTTCTCGCGCACAATCATGAACAACAATTTGTGCACCAAATCATTGCTGGCCATGATGAACCCGTCGACCGAGTCGCCGCTGTAGTCGAGCGCCGCGCCGTCCAAGTCGGAGGTGACACCACCGGCTTCGCGGACCAACAGGTCGCCCGGGATAACATCCCAGAGGGTACCCCACGGGAACAGAATTCCGTCGATTACACCGGAGGCAAGCGCCGCACAGCTGTAGCTGATGCTTTTCACATCCTCGACTTCATAACCATGCTTCAGTAACTTGGCGATGATAGGCTGTGCATCGTAACGCTCTGCTGAGTGCCCGGCGGTTGCCACAGCGATCCGCATAACGTGGCGCCTTGGAGAAACAAGTATTTGCTTCCCGTTGAGGAAAGAACCACCTCCGAGAGACGCGGTGTATTCCACTGGCATCTCGAAAAGTGGTGCATAGATGATTGCGTCTTGGACGATGTTGTTGACCATAATCGCGCCAGCAAAGACCGCCGAAAGCCCACCTTCGCTGTACCATTTGGTACCGTCGAGTTCGTCGAAGATGCCCTCGCGACCGCCTGTGCGTTTGG
>JAUSIO010000009.1 GCA_030647845.1 bacterium | reverse complement strand
CCGCGTGCGCGACCTCTTCCACATGGCAAAACACGCCGCACCAGCGATTATTTTTGTCGACGAGATAGACGCGGTTGGCCGCGTCCGCGGCGCTGGCGTGGGCGGCGGCAACGACGAGCGCGAGCAGACACTCAACCAAATTTTGGTCGAGATGGACGGGTTCGAGCCAAACGAAAAAGTGATTGTTATGGCGGCGACCAACCGCCCCGATGTGCTCGACCCTGCTTTAGTGCGCCCGGGGCGCTTTGACCGGCGTGTGGTCATTGACCTGCCCGACCGCGCCGACCGCGTGGAGATTTTGGGTATCCATGCGCGCAAAAAACCGCTTGCCGAAGATGTAAATTTGGCGGTTATCGCCGAGCGCACTCCGGGGTTCTCGGGTGCCGACTTGGCGAACTTGATGAACGAAGCCGCGATTTTGGCTGCGCGCGAAAATCGTAAAACGGTCGGACAGTTTGACTTAGTGCGGAGCATCGAAAAGGTGATGCTCGGCCCCGAGCGCAAGAGCCACGTGTTAAACGCAAAAGAAAAAGAAATTACCGCCTACCACGAGGCGGGCCACGCGGTGGTGGCGTCGCTCTTGCCCTTTGCCGACCCGGTGCACAAAATCTCCATCATCAGCCGCGGTCGCGCTGCGGGCTATACGCTTAAGTTGCCGTTTGAGGATAAGCGGATGCAAAGCAAAAAGGAATTTCTCGATGACATCGCGATGTCATTGGGCGGCTATGTCGCGGAGAAGACCGTGTTTGGCGACGTCACCACGGGCCCGAGCAACGACCTCTCGGTTGCGACCGCGCTTGCGCGCGACATGGTGACTAAATATGGCATGTCAGAAAAAATGGGCACCGTTGCCTTGGAAGGCGAGGGAGGGAGGGCACTCTTTGGCGCGGGTGTGGGTAGTAAAGAATATTCGGAAAAAGTGTCCGGCGAGATTGACCAAGAGGTCAAACGTATGATGGACGAAGCGTACAAAAAAGCGCAGGACATCATCAACAAGCACCGCAAGTTGCTCGACGCTGTTGCCAACCGCTTGGTCGAAGTCGAGACCCTAGAGCGCGAACAATTTGAAGCATTGCTTATCATGCACGGCATCGAGCCGAAGAAAAAGGAAGAAATTAAGGTGACTTCAGTCACCGTAAATTTCTAGAAATAGCCCCGACGCTCCGGTCGGGGTCCCGACCAAAGCGTCGGGAAAGTAAAACCAGTTGTAGTGGATTTTTAACTAACACTTTGTAACAAAGAAAAAACCCGACCAGTGGTCGGGAGTTGTCGCTAAGCGACCCGTTGCCAGCGTCGGGTCGAGCCACCGAGGAACGGCACCACATGGTGTTTCCCGTGGGCGGTTTCCCATTCGATCTCTTCCGGCACCTGCCAGTCCCGCCGCTCGTAGACTGTCTTGGCCTTGGCGGTGCGACCGAAACGAGCCATGCCATTCCCCGAAAGGAAGGCATTGAGCTTCCAGGTGTCGAGCAGGGCGGCATCCTCGAACGCCTCAATGACGAGCGACTTCGCCGTGGCGGGTGTCTGGGAGAGCCCGCCGCAGACCTCGCCGTGGCTTGTGATTTTGACGCCGTTTGGCCGGGTCATATCGTCGATATGGCAGGCAATATCGGAGCCGAAATAAAAGCACTCTTCGCCAGAGAGCGCCGCCAGGATGATTGTCATCTGGCTGGCCTCATCCTTGTATATAGGCCAGCACAGCTCGTGGCTGTGGAACCGCGCGTTCCGGAAGAGGTCATCGTGGGTTCGCACGAAGTATTGCGGCGCGATGCCGGCGTAGATCTTCTTGCCTTCGCGCCACCGGTTGCGGACGTAGGCGACGGTGTGCCGCGATGACGCATGCTCGATCGTAATGGATGCATCGCATGTACGCACCACCTTATCGATATCGCGCGCAACGGCGTAGTCCTCACGCTCGAGTATCGGTATCTGTTTGCCTTTGTCGTCGATCAAGCGCTCGGCGTGCCACAGGATCGGGATCTTGATTTCGCGCCGGTCGAGTTCTTCCAGAAGCGGCAGGATGGCGTCGACGCTACTGATCGAGGCGCCCTCGTCGTTACTCACACCTCGTTGGAAGATCTTCAAGGCGTCGATCCAACGCTCTTCCGCCGGTCGATCGTATCCCTCGAGTATTTGGTTGACTGTAGTGGTGTCGCTCCCCATCATCGCGACGAGAACGTCCACATTGAGGCCAAGATGCTGGCGTGACCGAGCTTTGTACTCTTTGCCTTGCTCGGGTGTTGTGATAGGTGGGCTCGTATTACCCATCGCGAGTACGACCTCGTGTTGCGGGAAACCATGTTCGTTGGTGATAAGATCGGTGACGAGCTCCATACGGCCATCGCCGTGCTCGTTGTCATCGCGCAAATGCCCGTGTCCTTCGAGACTTCCGTTGATTTCGACGCGCATCGGTGTTTCAGCCATCGCTAGTTTCCTCTCTGCTGGTAGTGGAAACGTTCGTCCATGCGCACTGTAGCAAATGCTCTGTGCTCGCACAAGCAACAACCCCACTTCGCATCTTCGTTAGCACTTCGAGCTACGAAGGGCAAGAAAAACCGCTCCGTGGGGGAGCGGGGTGGTTAATCGGGGAGGCCGTGTTTGACGAGCAGGTCGACCAGGCCGGGTAGGTTGCGGCTTTCGTCGCCCATGATTATCTCTTGGCCGACGCGCGGGTCGAAGTTCCTCTTCCACAGCGCGGTACCAAAGACAAACCCGGCGGCCTTGTGCTTGAGGTAGTGGTAGGCAACTGCGCCGCAGTCGACCCCACCAGCAGCAATTACCTTGGTGTTTGTGCCTTTGAGCATAGGCACGGTCATCTTGAGCATGCCGGTAACGATGGGAATAAGCATTTTGCCGCCGCCGCCGCCGAGCACCATGCTGATACCTGGCGTGCCGTCCGGTTTTTCCAGATAGCAGTTTGGCACGGTGTTGGCCATCGTGATGTAGTCAATGCCATATTTCAGGCAGATCTCGACGTTGGCGATAAGGAATCGCCGCTCGGTGGTCGGGGTGAGCTTTACTTCCGTTTTTTTGTTGCCGGCACCGGCGGCTAATGCCTGCACCCCGTCTTCAAACGCGCCGAGGTCGTAACAGACAATTGGTTTGTACGTACCGTCTGGCAAGACCATATTGCCGCAGGAAAAGTTGCCCCCAATGACATCGGCGGCGTTGTTTTGCTCAAGCAAGTGCGCCATGTCGTGATATTCATCTGCGATAAACTCATTGCCGGCCGAGATGCTGGCCCACGACTGCGCCCCGAAGCGGTTGGCTTCTTTGCGGCTCTTTTTGATTTCGGACAACGCTACGTCGATACCAGGGCTTGGGATACCCAGGGCATTGATGGAATTGCCGTCCTCGTCGCAATAGAAGTTGTCGCCCGGGTTGCCGCCACGCTTGAGCATAGTGTCGGAGCCCGAAGGGACTATTCTCATTCCCGCTTCGGCATAGCGCCGCGCACGGTCGGCAGTGCGGCAGCTGCCAGCGGCGGCGCCCCACAGCAGTTCGTTTTGGACGAACGCAAGCGCTTTGTCTTGTGTAAAAGTACGCACGGCGTTTCTCCTCGAGTTGTTTTGCCGTTGAATCCGACCCCACACTAGCATAAAAAAAGTGCGCGTGCTACACTCCAACTTTAGAAGCTCTTGTGCTTCGCACTTCTTACAACACCACGGGGGACCAAAGATGGCGGTTGTTATTGGGGGGACTTCGTTTACAGAACAGGACATTTTTGCGCTGTTGCAGCGAGATGTGTCCAAGGATGGTGAAAATCTTTCCGGCGAGGAAGTGTTTGCGAGAATACTCAGTGGCAGTGTTGGGGGAAAGCTCGCCACCATCCAAACACGGGCGGCAGAGGACTACCGCCAATTTAAGGAAAACGCTCTGGTGCCACCCTACGCCGTCCAGGCGGTTGAAGCGATTATGTGCGCGGGGAAATAGCCAACCCTACACGCTCCACACACGGAGCGTTTTTTATTTGCAAATTTATTTCTCAAGTAGAAATTGCAACAGCGCCATACGCACATAGAGCCCGTTTTGTGCTTGGCGGAAGTATGCCGCACTCGGTAGCTCATCTACCTCTGGGGCGATTTCGTCATTGCGGGGGAGTGGATGCATAATAATCGCACCCAGGCGCATCTTGCTAGCTAGTTTTTTGTCGATGCGGTAGGCACCTGCTTGTAATCGTTTTGCCTCGTCTTTGTCTTGCATCCGCTCTGTTTGTATGCGCGTTTGGTAGAGGACATCGACGTCGCCAATAATTTCCTCAAGGGTTGCAACTTCTTTATGCGCCACACGATGTCGGTCGAGATATTCTTTTATATCACCCCCCACACGCAACTCTTTTGGTGAGACAAACAAAATCTGTACGTTGTCGAATTTTCCCAACAAGTAGGCGAGTGAGCGCACCGTGCGCCCAAATTTTAAATCTCCCGCGAGCGCGATAGTAAGCCCATCGATTTTCTTGCACTCATGCCAAATAGTGTAGAGGTCGAGCAACCCTTGCGTCGGATGTTGCCCCGTGCCGCACCCTGCGTTGATGATAGGAACACTCGAGACGCGCTCTGCTCGCCCAGCCGCATCATTTTCGTTGTGGCGCAAGACAATAACATCGGCATAGCCGCCGATAATCCGGATAGTGTCTTCGAGCGACTCACCTTTTACTGCCGAAGAAAATTCGTGCGCATTTTCGGTCCCGACAACCTGCCCGCCCACGCGCCGGGCGGCCGACTCAAAACTAAGCCGCGTGCGCGTACTCGGCTCGTAAAAAAGAGAGGCAAGAATTTTGCCGCGCATGCAGTCACTCGTTTTGTTTTTGAGTGTCGATGCTTCTGCAAAAAGCGTTTCAAGAAATACGCGGTCAAATTGTTGAGCTTCGATAATATGCATCGGGTGGGCGCGCCTGGGCTCGAACCAGGGAC
>JAUSIO010000033.1 GCA_030647845.1 bacterium | reverse complement strand
TGTTCACGTTCTTTTGATATCCGCGTATTTGTCTAATATTTCTCGTCACTCTAAAATCCATACATCCTTCATCGTCAAAAAATGCCCGAAGCATCTCGCGCTTCGATTCTTTCGCTAAGGTAGGCGCATTCGCTAGAAGTTGTTTTGATTTTTCTTGCATGTACGCGCCAAGTGCAACATTGTGGTAACTAATGCGCGACACGCCCGTGGTGCGATTGTGGTAGTATTTCGGCGTAAAAGCGTAGACCTGTTTCATCAAACGCTCAACTCTCTGTATAAGAACCTTGTTTCGGTTGTTGTATGAGCAGGTAGTGCGCCGTATTTCGCCATCGAACATCAGATGGGATACCAGAAGCACCGTCTCTTTTGTCCATGCAGAGATTTTTTTGAAGTCCCTATCACTTTTTCCCTTTCGGAAAGCCGCGACCTTTAGTAAGTGAAGTCTGTTTGTCTCGCGTATGTCAGCCAACTTCTTTTTGCTCAATGGGATGTCTTTTATATACGGATACACAGACGATTTTGATTTTCCGGTTATACGGACGATGTCTGGTAAGGAGTAGTCTTTTTTGCGTAACGCAACACATTGTCGTGCAAACTCGCTCATGTCCGCCCGGCAGGGCTCGAACCTGCGACCCGATGCTTAAAAGGCACCTGCTCTACCAACTGAGCTACGGGCGGCTACCTTTTTAAGGTATCACATGCAGGTTCTGGTTTCAATACAGTGTATGAGTACTTAATATAATTTGTGGAGCTAGTAAGCTGCACAAGCTTGCTTTCTCCCTGTACAAAGAGTAGATTGGGTTCAGTCGAATTCTAAAGCTTCCTGGACGGAGGACTTGATGGACAATATGTTGTGGTTTGTGTTGCCTATCGTGGTTGTGCTTAGTGCCACTCATCTTTTTAAACCGAAATGGGGATGGATTATCGGAGCAAGACAGCACCTCACATTTGAGGATCTCGGCTCGGTTCTCAACGATAAAAAACGAGTACATAGCCCCGATATTCCTGCCCAGCAATATCCAGGAGCACAAAATTTTCAGTTCTTAGATGGGACTTCGAGTATCTTGTACCACCGCACAATAAATGAAGGCTGGATTGTTGAGACTGTAAATATTTATGTTCCTCGAAAAGTAGGGATAAAGTTTACTCTAAAAGATTCTAGAATGGTCACACTCGAAAAGCCAAGAGGTACCTTTTACCAGAACCCGACACTCTCAGCCGAACACTGGGCTATTGTTGTCGGCCTGATGAACAGGATTCGAGAACTAGTTGGAGTGCAAACAACTTGACCCGAAGGAGAAATCCAGAGGGTTTTTTTCTTTATCACAAAATAGGCGGACAAATTTTTTAGCGCAGTAGCGTAAACAGCGCAATGCCTGCAGTGACAGAGACATTGAGTGATTCTTTACTGCCGCGCATGGGGATTTCGAGGATTGCATCGGCGTGTTTGAGAGAGGCGGGCGAGATGCCGCGCACTTCGTTGCCGAGGATTATTGCGATTGGTTGATTTTTAGGTGGGTGATAGTCAAAAAGGGAGGTTGAGTTTTTGCTCTGCTCAATTGCAAGAATCAAAAAGTTTTCTTGCTTTAGTTTTTTGATTGCAGTGGCAAGTGTTTTACACTGCTCCCACTCGACACTTTTTTCGGCACCAAGCGAGACTTTATTAAAATCACTCCGGAGCCGCCCAAATCGGTCCAGCGGTGTCGGCGTGTAGCCACACAACAAAATTTTCTCAACTCCCGCCGCATCGGCAGTGCGAAATATCGACCCGACATTATACACACTGCGGATATTATGGAGAACAAGCACACATCCTCTCATAGAGTTTTAGTCAATTCTACTGTCCTGTTTTTGCAATCCACAACCGCGGTGTAACCAAATTTTGTTAAGAGTCCTATACCAGCGAGCTGGGCCCCGTCTTCTATCACAACAGAAACAGGATTTCTCACCCCTTCCATCAAGGCGTAGGCGAGTGCGACTGGAACTTTAACTGTCTGCCCATTTGCAATCGTGATTTTCCCTACACTCAACGGTTCAAGCCCCAACTCAACAGCCGTTTCCGGGCTTACTTTTAAGTCTCCGGTCGAACCGGTGTCTAAAATAAAATATCCGGAAATAACCGATTCGCCCCACGATACAAAAAGAGGAAAGACTGGCACGTCAGGTGCATCGGGGAGAAAAAATCCTTTAATCATGCTCGGTGGAGTATAGAATGTGATAGCGTTTCGACGGATGTAAAACCTATCTTAACCAAGTAGAACAGTTTACCCGGGTTTTCTTCCCGTGCCTTTTCAAGAGCCTCTGCACTAGTACTCGCAATATACTTTCTACCCGAGTCTGTTTCTATAGCCAAAAACTTTCCATTTTCTTGTGGCTCGTAGAACGCTTTGTCTCTTTCATAAATTGCCTCGCCTTTCTTGGCGATTTCCTCAAACGGCATATTTTTTGCGAGATCGTTCATATTCTGCAATTGTAGCATACGAGCGTTTTTACAGAGGTATGTCTATAGCCCACGCTCCTGCGCCGGTCAAGAGGAGCGACAAGCAGATTACAAAGAGCAAGCTATATGTAGCACGCGAGAGCGGGATGATGGTAGGGTATCGCCGAGCGAAGACGAAGTGTTTTATTGCAAGAACCATCGCGACGCCTGCCGCTATCTGCGTATAGTAGCCGAGCAACAACGCCAGCGCTACTAACACCTCGATGGTTGCGCGCGCCCACACGAGCCACGCGCCCGGTTTGCCGAGAATAGGGAATCTTATTTTTGTTATTTCGCCCTGTGCACATACGAGTTTATATGCGAGATACATCAAGACAATTGCCACCGCAACGCGCAACAATAGCGGAGCAAAAAAAGCAAAGTCAAGTAGTTGTGGAAATGGGTTGAGCATAGTAGCTAATAGGTGTAAGGAGGGTCGTACGTGGTGGGAGTGTACGATGCTGGCGGTTGCGGTACGTTTTGCTGTGCGGTGCTGGTCGCAGACTGACCCTGTAAAAACATACTTTGTATACTCGTATGTTGCGGACCGCCGCGCACCCACCACAAGGCGCCGAGTACCAAGAGTATCACGGCAAGAAACAGCGCTACTTCGTACGGGTGGCCGCTCGGAGGTGCGCTTGGTGCTTCTGCCATGGCTCTATACTACCGCACTCGGCACTTTTTTGTGAAGCAGTTTATCCAACTCTTCTTCGGCGACCACTTTGTCGCTCCACGGTTGTTTGGAACCACGGGGCCCCATAATATATGGGTCGGTGCCTTTGCCAGTGATCAAAACAGCTATGTTTTGATCACCCTGAGCCTGTCGAAGGGTTTGCGCCAACGCCAGTGCGTGCGCTATTGCCTCGCGCCGGTCGAGGATCACGGTGGGCTCGCGTTTCATCCCCGAACGCATGGCGTCGAGTATTGCACGCGGGTTCTCGTCATACGGGTCTTCGTTGGTCAAAATAACCTGCGAGCAATGTTCCTCGGCTATGGCGCCCATCAGAGGGCGCTTCCATGTGTCGCGGCCGCCGCCGGTGTTGCCTAAAACGCAAATGATTTGCCGCAAAGGACCGTCCTTAAGACGGGGCTCTCCAAGGACGGTCCTTTGCGGTGACGCAAATGTTTCGTACAGTGCACGTAGCGAGTCTGGGGTGTGCGCGTAGTCGACCACGACACTAAAGTTTTGTCCACGCTCCACATACTCGGCGCGCCCCGCTATGGGCTCGATATGTTCCAGCGCGCGTTTTATTTTTTCGTGTGGAATTCCTATACCGTCGCACAGCGCCATCGCCGCGAGAATATTTTTGAGGTTAAACAATCCCGGCAAGGGTGCAGTAAAAAGTTCTTCCCGTTTGTACACAAACCGCACCGAGCGGTCGTCTGCAGTGTAGGGCTCGGCATCGCTCAAAGAGAATGGCACGCACACTTCAACCGCCGCCTCTAGAAATTTTGCGCCATACGCGTCGTCTATATTTGCAACGATATAGCGCGGGCGTTTGCTCGATTTTTTCAAGTGTTTTGCAAGCGACAGTTTTACGGCGGCGTAGTGCTCGATGCCTCCGTGCGACTCTAGGTGCTCGGGCTGTAGGTTAGTAAACACCAGCGCATCAAGCGCGATGCCTTTGTGGCGAAATTGTACGGCACCTTCGGACGTCATCTCGACAACCGCATGCGTACAGCCAGCGGTAACTGCTTTGCGCAAAAACTGCTGGAGGTAGGCCCGACCCGGCATCGTCATTTTAAACAAGTTGGGCGTACTCTCTTGCCCTATGCAGAAGCGGATAGTCGAAGCGAGCGCAACGGTATACCCAGCCTCGGCAAGTATCGCGCGGATAAGCTCGGCCACTGTTGATTTGCCCTTGGTGCCGGTTACGGCGATGACAAAGAGTTTTTTAGACGGGAAGCCGTACCACAATGCCCCCCCATATGCCCACAAAAGGTGGTAGAGGTTGAGCAATTTTTTTGGAATGAAGCGCTTCATATCTTTTTCCGTGTGCCGAGTTGTTTGAGTGCCGCCGCAAGCCGCTCTCGTGTGCTTGCCCCCGTGGCGTCTTTGAGTGCCGCGCGCGCCTCATCGGCGCGGTAGCCGAGTGCCATCAAGGCTTCGAGCACCTCGACGTCTGACGTTGCCCCGAGCGCAGTCGAAGGGCTTTGAACTGCGTTCGCGAGCTTGTCTCGCAGTTCGACCACCAAACGCTCGGCATTTTTTTTGCCGATGCCAAATACGCGGGTCAAAGTGGTTGCGTCGCCGCGCGCAATTGTGCCCTTGAGCGTCGCGAGGTCGGCGACGCTCATCACCCCGAGCGCGGTCTTGGGGCCGATGCCGGAGACACTCATCAGTTGTTTAAAAAACGCCAACCCATCTTCGCTCGGGAAGCCGTATAAGTCTATTGTGTCTTCGCGCACGGCCGTGTGGACGAATAGCGATATGTCGCTATTCGTCCTGAGCGTAGTCGAAGGGTTAAGTTCCGCCAGTGTTACTAAAGACACGCGCACGACGTATCCCACACCGCCGACCTCGACACGCACCAACCCGTCTGGCGTTGTGCCGTCGAAGTGTCCTGTCAGTTTGCCTATCATTGATTAACTATGGACGATAAGTACAATGAAAACAACCGGCACGATTTTTCCGGATTTGTATTGTTAGTTGTACTTGTTGTACAGGTTGTGCTAGTATCTCGCGTATGGCAATTACCAAAGGGGCAAAAAAGGCGCACCGCCAGTCATTGCGCAAAAATGCGATGAATCAGAAGCGCAAAGCGGCAGTTCGCACAGCATTAAAAAATGTTCGCACAGCCCAAAAAGGAGACACGAAGGCTCTAGCTACTGCATACAAAGCAATAGACAAGGCGCTCAAACGCGGTCTTATCAAAAAAAACACTGCCGCCCGCCGCAAGGCAAAAGTTGCTAGGATGCTTGCGGGTAAGAATTAGCAAAACCCTCTGCTCCGGAGAGATAAACAGGCTCCTAACTCCTGCGCAGAGGGTTTTTGCTTCTTCTTGTACTTGTGCTCTCGGCAGGAATCGAACCTGCATCACCTCCTTCGGAGGGAGATATTCTATCCATTAAACTACGAGAGCTTTCTCTATATTTTAACAGTACTTGCACCCTGAGCGAGCGAAGCGAGTCGAACGGGTGCTCCCGGTAGGAATCGAACCTACATCATAACCTCCGCAAGGTTACGTCCTATCCATTGAACGACGGGAGCAAGAACTTCTACACACTAAAGTAGATACGGTTTTTAGTAAAGCAGTTACAAACCGAGCAACCGTGCTATGTTTTCGCCAAAGTGCGGCCACTGCTCTTCCTCCTCAACGTAGCGCCGCAAGTATGCACGCACCTGCCCTGCGTGCGCGGCATTGTCCAGAGGCACCGAGACATGCGGCATCACGATGCTGTTGGTAGTCAAAAAAAGTGTTGGCTCGCCGACTTCCTCCTCGACCCAAAACGACTGTATGGCGGGGTAAAGGTAAAGGGTGCCGTCCAAAGAAACTCCGCGCTTGTCTATTTTGACTGCGTGCTCGCGCGGTCCACGCGCCGCCAACAAGCCGATTGACCCTGCCCCCACGACCAAAATAATTGCCAACAGTATGTTGCCAAAAAAAACAGAGGCTCCTGCTCCGGCGAGTGCGAGCAGTCCGAGCGCCCAATACCAGTCGCTCGAACGCTCGCGGTGCTCGTGCGTCTGCACGTGCCATGTGATTGTCTGTTCCTGCGCCGCTTCCATTAGCTAATAGTATATCACCGCGCTACTGTAGAGTGATGCTTTTGAGCACCACGGGGGTGAGCGGCCTGTCGGCCGAGTCTACGGGCGTGTTGTTTATCTTAGTTACCGTGTCCATGCCGCTAGTTACCTGACCAAAGACGGTGTAGCCCTGGTTGAGGTTGGGGTTGTCGACCGCGTTTATAAAAAATTGGCTACCCGCTGTGTTGGGGCCGGAGTTTGCCATGGCAACCGCACCCGCGCGGTTGTTGTTGGTGGGGCCTATCTCGTCGGCAAATTTGTAGCCTGGGCCACCTGTGCCCCACTGCGCCACTTTTGAGTCGTCTTTTGTCAGTGGGTCGCCGCCCTGGTCCATAAAGCCTTTTATAACGCGGTGGAACTTGGTGCTGTCGTAAAATCCGCTTTGCGCCAGTTTGATAAAGTTTGCCACCGTGTTGGGCGCTTGTTGCGGCAAAAAGGTAAAGGTGATGTCGCCGAGGCTGGTGTGCAGTGTCGCGCTGGTAATATTTTGTGCTGGCACAGTTGCGTCTGGCATAGTAGTTTGTGGGTTAGTAATAGTGGCTGTCTGCGGAGAACTTGTCGCTTGCGTGCTAGTGGCTGTTGTGTCTGCAAGCAGTATCGGAGCCGCAGGAGCCGCCGCACTCGACGCACTCCAAAGCCACCACCCCGCACCCGCGACCACCACAACTGCCACCACCGCAAAAAGTATTTTCCCCATACAACTATTCTATCTGCTGGACTCCGGGTGTTCAAGGGTGTTGTGTGGTTTCCGCTAGTTGTCTATAAGTACCCATGTTAGAGCGATTTTCGATAAAGGAGATACTGAACGAGTGTAATGCTCCACATAATAATTCCAACTGCAAAAGAAATAAGTGGAAGATATGCGCCTGTCGCGATAAAGAAACCGATTTGTGATGCGTAGAATCCTAATGCAATTAAGATTGTAAGCAGAGGCTGTCCAGAGCGTTTCTCACGATAGTTCTTCGCTATTTGAGCAGGTATAGCAATGAGCACCAGCGCAAGAGAGAAAACACTCACCAAGATACTAAAAACAAAAATTAGATTCATAAAATTAAGTGCACGGGTCACTCCGATAAAACTTGGCGGAGGGGGTGGGATTCGAACCCACGGTACCTTGCGGCACTCCTGTTTTCAAGACAGGTGCACTAGACCAACTATGCGACCCCTCCGTATTTCAAAACGATACACTTTTTGTTCGATATTGGCTATGCTGGGGTGTATGCGCAAAAAGACAGTTCTCAGTCTGGTGCCTGTCGAGCGTATTGAGCGCTACATTTTTCTTATTCGTGGACAAAAAGTTATGCTCGATTCGGACCTCGCAGAATTGTATGGAGTTTCCACAGGAGCCCTTAACCAAGCGGTCGTACGAAACCTTTCTCGTTTCCCGCGCGACTTTATGTTTCAACTTAATGAGAAAGAAACAGTATCTTTGATATCACAAATTGTGATTTCAAAGAAAGGGCGTGGAGGTCGCCGACATTACCCATATGTTTTTACCGAGCAAGGAATAGCAATGCTTTCTAGCGTTTTGCGGAGTGAGCGGGCGGTGCAGGTGAACATCGCTATCATGCGCACATTCGTGCATCTCCGAGAGTTACTCGTTTCGCATAAAGACCTTGCTCGGAAGTTAGAAGAGATGGAAAAGAAATACGATAAGCGGTTTCAAATTGTTTTTGAAGCTATACGGAAATTAATGGAAGCACCTGTGGCGGAGCCGTCTCGCCCGATTGGTTTTATAAGCGGCAAACCTAAGTGAATTATTTTGGTATGCAACCGCAACAGCTAACCCAAACCGAGTACGACCGCCATCTTGTGGGCAAGACATTCCGCCTGGCGTTTATCGGCATGAGCAACGTCGGCAAGAGCTACCGCTCAAAAGTCCTGCAAGACGAGTGTGGATTTATGGGCTACCACGTCGACGAAGAGATACAAAAAGCACTCGGGTTTGACAGCATCGATGCGATTTCGCACTGGCTTGGATACCCGAGCGGCCCCGACTACTCCGTGCGTGAGCAAGAGTATCTCGCACAAGAAGCACAGAGCACTAAAGTCGATTTTTTAGACACAAAAGGAAAAAATTTAGTATTTGATACAACGGGAAGTGTTATTTACTTGGGGGAACCGATACTTGAGTGGCTTAAAGAAAATTCTTTGCTCATACACCTCGACGCCGGCGAGGAAGCACTTGGAGCGATGGTGGAAAAGTTTTTTGAGGAACCAAAGCCGCTTATCTGGCATGGTTTTTTTGACCAAAGGGAGGGAGAGAGCGAGCACGAAGCACTGGAGCGGTGTTACCCAAAGCTTCTGCACGACCGGCTCGCCAAGTATCGCGCACTGGCGCATATCACTATTTCGGCCGAGCAGTTGCGCGACAAGAACGGCGCGGAGACTCTGGAAATTATTAAGTCGTACCTGCCCGTATAATAAAGTATGCGGTATTTAGGTATTGATTACGGTAGCAAGCACATCGGCGTGGCGGTGAGCGACGACACGGCAACACTTGCCTTCCCACTCGGGAGCGTTGCGGCAGGTGGCGAGGCGCTCGGGGAAGTGCTTGCGCTGGCGCGCGAGAATGGGGTTAGGCAGATTATTATTGGGGAGTCGCGCAACTACAGCGGCGAGCTAAATCCGATTATGGAGCGGATAGAAAAGTTTAAGCAACAGCTCGAACAAGCGGGGCAGACGGTGGTGTATGAGCCGGAGTTTTTAACCAGCGCGCAGGCCCTGCGGCAAGGCCAGGACAAGCGGGGCGAGGGCGGGAGTGCTACACTCGACAAAGATGCCTCCGCCGCGGCACTTATTTTGCAAAACTATCTCGACCGCAAAAAAGCGCGACCTGATGTAGAATAAAAACGTGGAACAAATATCAGTAGATGATTTTAAAAAGGTCGAAATCCGTGTTGGCGAGATCGTAAGCGCCGAGCGTATCGAGGGCTCGGAGAAACTGCTCAAACTGCAGGTTAATTTTGGTAGCGCAACCGCCGGAGCTTCGGCGGACAATATAGACAGTCGGCAAGTACTCTCGGGCATCGCCGCCTATGTGCCCGAGCCCAGCGCGTTGGTCGGCATACGTTGTGCGTTTGTTACCAACTTAGGCACCCGCATTATGATGGGGCTCGAGAGCCAGGCGATGCTGCTCGCGGTCGGCGGGGCGGAGACGCCGTTCGCTCTTTTTGAGACGCATGGCACCCCGGGTGCCCGCGCTAATTAAATAGTATGGAAGTTCTCGAACACACAACAACTGCGCGTGGCAGGCTCTGGGCGTGGTTTGGCGAGCATGCCAAGAGCCGTTGGGCACTATGGTGGCTTGCGCTGGTTGCTTTTGCCGACACACTCTTTTCGCCCATCACTGCGGAGGCGTTTTTGGCAGTGCTCTTGTTGGCGCATCGCGACCGCTGGCGACAATACTTGCTTGTCGCACTTGCGGCATCGACTGCCGGCACCGCGGCTGGCTACTGGCTTTTTTACTTTCTCTATCGCTCGTTTGGTGAGGGGCTCTTGGCGGCGTGGGGGTTTACAGACGCGTATGCGGCGGCGCAAAGCCTCTTGGTTGGGCACATATTTGTTGTGATGCTCGTTGCCTCGTTTACACCGCTCCCGGACAAGGCATTTATCTATGCGGCCGGCATCTTGGGTGCGCCGTTCACGCCATTTTTAACGGCGTTTATCGTTGGGAGGGGCTTGCGCATGAGTCTCGTTACCTACCTGGTGTGGCGCTTTGGCACGCCGATTTTGGAGGCGACAGATAGATATTTTGTGTACGCGACTGTTGTGGCGGTGGCGCTGGTTGCCCTGTATGCTACTGTGCGCTGGAACCTCCTTGCCCTGGTACTATAAGGCTGGGTAACCCCCTCGTAGCCCCGACGAGATTGAGAAAATGATAAAAGACGGGTACATTAGAATGTAGACCAATTTGTTATGACTAGATTCGCCCTTGTAGTTAAACGGATATAACTGCGGACTTCTAAGCCGCTATTGCAGGTTCGACTCCTGCCGGGGGCACCAAAACAGAACTCAACGGCTTTTTCAAAGCCAGAAGGTGGGACGCGCGAAGCGCGTCCCACTGATTGCCCCCCATTTTTCCAAACGAATTCAGAATTTTTGGCGCGCTGGCGCGCACTAATTTTTCGCCAAGAGAGAGGTTCGAGCCAAAGATTTCTTTGGCTTTGACCTTTTTTGCAAAAAGGTCATCATCAGAAGCAAATTTGTCCAATGATTGTGCGTCTTTCACCCACTCGGTAAACGGTTCGAGCCAATCATTCTGCTTGTGTGAAAGA